>NZ_JBLTJC010000088.1:0-33320 GCF_048158785.1 Streptomyces colwelliae
GTCGTGGAAGGTCCGGGGCCACACGCGCCGCTCGCCGAGGGGGCGGGGTTCGGCGAGCGGCGGGGACGTCGGGACGGCCGCTTCGCGCATGGCCGTACTGGTGGGCGAAGGGGAGTTGGGGGATGTCGGCGAGGCCCTCCGGGCGGGGTCGCACGGAACCCTCGCGGGCGAAGCGGGCGTAGGCGTTGAGGCCGGGGAGCGGGGCGGTGAGCCGGTCGTGGAAGGTCCGGGGCCACACGCGCCGCTCGCCGAGGGGGCGGGGTTCGGCGAGCGGCGGGGACGTCGGGACGGCCGCTTCGCGCATGGCCGTACTGGTGTCGGTGGTCGACTCGGACTGCTGCGTCATCGAGGAGGCTCCCATCGCTGAGCGTCGTCGCGGAGATCGTCGAAGATCGACCTCAAGGACATCAACGCGCGTTGCACGTGTGGCAGTTCCAACGGCGAGGGTGACGTGAGGCATTCCGCGCGTTCCACATCGGTTCGGCCCAGCAGCGCCCCGGTGGACAGCCGTACGCGCAGCGCGCCCAGATCGTCGCCGAAACGGTGGCCGCCCGGCGCGGGCATGCCGAGCCGGGCGGTGAGGAACTCCTCCAGGTCCTGCGCGTCGCCCACTCCCTGCGGGGTGAGCGCGTGGCGCAACGGCCCGAGATCGACGTACAGATGACGTCCCGCCTGCGGCGGCCGGGAGAACGCGCCCGCCCCGGTGACGGCGGCGTGCACGGCGACGGCCACGCGCGCGTGCAGGCGTACGGCGGCGTCGCGGCGGGCGAGGACGGGCGGGGGTTCGCCGAGGGCGTGGCCGGCCGCGGCGGCGACCGGTGCGGCGACACGGGCGCCGAGTGCGGTGAGGACGTCGAGCACGCGCGCGCGTAGCGCCCGCCCGGCGCGGTCGGCGGGGAAGCGGGCGACGGCGGCCGGCCAGCCGGACGGGAGGAGCGCGCCGGCCAGGTCGGTGACGACGGTGACCCGGTCGGGCAGCATCTCGGCGGGGCTGAGCAGCACGGTGCCGCGCGGTGCGTGCAGGGTGTCGCGCCAGGTCTCGTCGCTGACCAGGTGCAGCCCCTCGGCCGCGGCGGCCTCCACGGCCTCGTGCATGACCTCGGGCGGCGCGACGGTCGCGGTGGGGTCGTCGGCGACGGAGAGCACGAGCAGCCGCGGGTCGCCGCCCTCGTCCCGGACCCGGCGCACGGTCTCCAGCAGGGCGTACGGATCGGGCACCCCGCCGCACTCGGCCGGGGTGCCCACATGGAACACGGATCTGCCCAACAGGCGCGCGTACGGCGCCCACCAGGCGGCGCAGGGTCTGGGCACCAGGACGTCACCGCCGAGCGCGGCGGTCAGCGCGACCAGCAGCGCGGGGGCACCCGGGGCGGCGGCCACGTGGGCGGGTTCGGCGGGCAGCCCCCGGCGTTCGAAGTAGCCGCTCGCGGTGTCGAGCAGTGCGGGGGCACCACCGACGGGCTGTTCCTCAGTACGGCTCGCGGCGGCGGCGAGCACGGCGGCCAGTTCCGGCAGCACGGGCAGCCCGTCGTCGGGAAACACCGGACCGTAGCGCACAGGCCCCTGGCCTACCGCGTCCGCCTGCCGCATCGTGCCTCCGCGCAGTCCCTCGTGCAGTGCCGTGCCGTGTCCCGATCGCGCGCTCAGTGTCCCGGCGTCCGCCTGCGCAGCCGGTACACGGCGCCACCGAGGGCACCCGCGATCAGTACACCACCGGCGACCAGAGCCGGAACGGAGTCGGTGAAGGTACCGCCCTCCCCCGCCCGCACCCCGCGCTGGATCGCGGCGGGCACATCACCACAGGCATCCCCCCGAGGCTCCTGACAGGGTGGCTGCCCACCCCCGCGCTCGATGCTGAAGGTCGCGTTCCAGGGCCTCCCCTGTCCGCCGGGCGGCGCGGGACAGGTCCCGTCGACCGTCCACGCGGAGTCCCGCTCGACCCCGTCCGTGGAGATCCGCGCGGTCCCCCGGTAAGCGGCTCCGGCAGCCCGGTCGTCGTTGCCGGGCACGCGTTGCAGCTGGACGGTCCCCTCGTCGAACCCCTGGGACGTGGCGTCGATGGTCTCGGCCACGGTCCCCCCGATCGCCTCGCAGGTGACGGAAACGGTGACGCTCCCACCCGCCCGCACGCTGCTCGGACTGACCTCGGCGCCCGGATCAGCGGCCAGAGCGGGCCCGGCGGCGCCGACAAGCGCGACGACGGACAGAGCAAGGGCGGTGCGACGCATGAGCGGGTCTCCTTAGACCGAGGACGACGGCACCACCATCGAAGCCCGGTCCGGTCAACACCGCGCGCGGCCAAGCCCCATTAGCGGGACGTGAGGGGCCGAGCGAGTGAAATTCAGGCCAGCTGGGGCGCCCCTTCAGGGGCGCGGGGCTGTATCAATTTGCGGCTCCGCCGCGTGGGCGCGACCAGCCACAACGGACCCGCACCCAACAACTAAGCCGCATCCTCCAGAACCTGCTGCCGAATCCGCCGGCAACACCGACTGATCAACCGAGACACATGCATCTGCGAAATCCCGAACCGCTCAGCAATCCGACTCTGCGTCATGTCCCCGAAGAACCGCAGGTACAAGATCTCCCGCTCCCGCTGAGGCAACGCGGCCAGCCGAGGCTTAACGGCCTCCCGGTCAACGACGACGTCCAACGCCGGATCAGCAGCCCCGAGAACATCGCTCAGCGAATACCCGTCCGAACCGCCGGAGGCAACCGCGTCGAGCGACAACGCACTGAAACTCTCCAACGCCTCAAGCCCGACCCGCACCTCCCCCTCGGAGAGCCCCGCATGCACGGCGATCTCCCCCACGGTGGGCCGCCGCCCCGGCACGGTCTGGGCAAGCTCCTGCCCGGCGACCCGAACCCGGTTCCGCAGATCCTGCACCCGCCGAGGCACATGCAACGTCCACATGTGATCCCGGAAGTGCCGTTTGATCTCGCCGGTGATCGTCGGCACGGCATAGCTCTCGAACGCGTTGCCACGCTCGGGGTCGTACCGGTCGACGGCCTTCACCAGCCCGAGGGCAGCGACCTGGCGTAAGTCCTCGCTGCTCTCACCCCGGTTGCGGAACCGCCCCGCGAGCCGGTCGGCCATGGGCAGCCACGCCTCGACGATGCGTTCGCGGACGGTGTCGTGCTGCGGGCCGGGAGGCAGCGCGGCCAGCGTGCGGAACGCCTCCGCGGTGTCGGGGGCGTCATGGTGGGAATGGCGTTTCGTGAGCGGGCTCGTGCTCGTACGCGTGCTCGTGCGAGAAGGCCGAGTGGGCATGGTGCGTCACAACTCCCTTGAGCATGCTCCGGGTTGGACGGTCACCGTCGGTGGGAACGCGTTTGCGATCCAGCGCTGAGAGTTCGCCTGCCCCCGACCTCAAGGCACAAACACACCCCACCTCAGTCCCGCTCGCGTGCCCCCTGCCGGGTACGGCCGGGGGCCACGAGGCGCCGCGGATGGCGGCGCAGATACTCGCCCTCCAGTCCGGCCATACGGTCGTTGTGGGCGCGCAGCGCGTCGTTCGAGCCGTACAGCAGGGTGTCGTGGCGCGTGCGGTGGATGGTCTCCAGCTCCTTCATGAGCTGAGCATCGTCCAGGCGCGCAGGGTCGACTCCGGTCATGGTGTGCCCCGCTCGTCGAGTCTCACGGTCCTGAGTCCACTCTACGAACATTCCGGCCCCACAGCCTCCGCACGGAGGGAGCTATCGCGCGCGCTCCACCCGCCGCTCGTCCCACACCGGCTCGGTCGTCTCCCGGACCTTGCCGTCGCTGCCGAAGACCAGATACCGGTCGAAGGAGCGGGCGAACCACCGGTCGTGCGTGACGGAGAGCACCGTCCCGTCGAACGCCTCAAGCCCCTCCTGAAGGGCTTCCGCGGACTCGAGATCGAGGTTGTCGGTCGGCTCGTCGAGGAGAAGAGCGGTGACTCCCTGGAGTTCCAGCAGCAGGATCTGGAAGCGCGCCTGCTGCCCGCCGGAGAGCCGGTCGAAGCTCTGCTCGGCCTGACCGGTCAGCTCGTAGCGGCGCAGTCGGGACATGGCGGGGCCCTGGGCCTGCGCGTGCTCCTTCCACAGGATGTCGAGGAGGGTGCGGCCCTGGAGTTCGGGGTGGGCGTGGGTCTGCGCGAAGTGGCCGGGCACGACACGTGCGCCGAGCTTCCACTCCCCCGTGTGCTTCACCTCCTCGCCGGCGAGGAGGCGCAGGAAGTGGGACTTGCCCGAGCCGTTGGAGCCGAGGACGGCGACCCGTTCGCCGTAGAAGACCTCCAGGTCGAAGGGCTTCATCAAACCGGTGAGTTCAAGTCCCTTGCAGGTCACGGCCCTTACGCCCGTACGGCCGCCCTTGATGCGCATGGTGATGTCCTGCTCGCGCGGGGGCTCCGGGGGCGGGCCCGCCTCCTCGAACTTGCGCAGGCGGGTCTGGGCCGCGGCGTAGCGGGACGCCAACTCGTGGCTGATGGAGGCCGCCTGACGGAGGTTCAGGACGAGCTTCTTCAGCTGGGCGTGCTTCTCGTCCCAGCGGCGGCGCAACTCCTCGAAACGGGCGAAGCGTTCGCGCCGGGCCTCGTGGTAGGTGGCGAAGCCGGCGCCGTGCACCCAGGCGTCGGCGCCGGTGGGCGAGGGTTCCACGGAGACGATCTTCTCGGCGGCGCGGGCGAGGAGTTCACGGTCGTGGGAGACGAACAGGACCGTCTTGCGGGTCTCCTTGAGCCGCTCCTCCAGCCAGCGCTTTCCGGGCACGTCGAGGTAGTTGTCGGGCTCGTCCAGGAGCAGCACCTCTTCGCTGCCGCGCAGCAGCGCCTCCAGCACGAGCCGCTTCTGCTCACCACCGGAGAGCGTGCCGACCTGCCGGAACTGCACCTTGTCGTACGGCACTCCCAGCGCGGCCATGGTGCACATGTCCCACAGGGTCTCGAACTCGTAGCCGTGCACCTCGGCCCAGTCGGACAGGGCCTGGGCGTAGGCGAGTTGGGCCGCCTCGTCGTCGACGGTCATGATGCCGTGCTCGGCCTTGTCGACCTCGGCCGCGACCTCGCGGATGCGCGGCGGGGCGACCGACACGAGCAGGTCTCGTACGGTCGTCTCGTCGCGTACGGAGCCCACGAACTGGCGCATCACGCCCAGGCCGCCGCTCACGGTGACCGTGCCGCCGTGCGGTTTCAGTTCGCCGGAGATCAGCCGCAGCAGGGTCGTCTTCCCGGCGCCGTTGGGCCCGACCAGGGCGACCACGGCGCCTTCGCCGACCCGGAAGGACACATCGCCGAGCAGCGGCCTCCCGTCGGGGAGGTAGTACTCGAGGTGTGCGGCTTCCAGATGTCCCATGACCACGCATTCTGTGGGGCGGCCTCGCGGACCGGCAAACCCTTATTGTGCCCGCCGAAACCGCACCAGGGTTTCGCTAGGGCTTCTGGTCCTCGTCGAGCGGCTGGCCGGTCGGGCCGCCGTCCGTGTCCGGTCCGGCTGTCTCGACCAGGGCACCTTCCCAGGACAGGGCCTTCCAGCCGTCGGCCGGGGAGCCGTCCAGGATGACGATGCCGGTGTTGTCGAGGGGGCGGGCGGCGGCGAAGGTCACGTCGATGTTGTCGGCGCGGGCGGACGTCCACATCCGGATCGCGGCGCCGTGGCTGATCATGGCGACGGTGCGGGCGCCGCTGTCCACGGCCTCCGCGATCACGCCGTCGTAGCGGGCGAGGGCCTCGGCGCCGCTCTCGCCGCCCGGCATCCGCAGCTCCGTGTCCCCGGCGGCCCACGCGAACACGATCCGCATGTACTCGTGGCCGGGCTCGGTGTCGCCGGGCAGCATCTCCAGGTCACCGGCGGTGAGCTCGCGGATACCGTCGCGGACGCGTACGTCGAGGCCGCGGGCGGCGGCCAGCGGGGCCGCGGTGTGCTGGGTGCGGATCAGGGTGGAGGCGTAGAGGGCCTCGATGTCCTCGTCGGCGAGGGCCTCGGGAAGGGCGGCTGCCTGGCGGCGGCCCAGGTCGGTCAGCTCCGCGCCGGGGACGGCCGTGTCGAGGAGGTAGGCCACGTTGGCCGTCGTCTGGCCGTGGCGTATGAGGAGCAGGCGCATGCGGGGGTCCTCCGATGGAACGGTCCATCCACGGTCCGGACGGAACGGGCCGCCGACGGTCGGAACGAAGCGGTCCGCCGGCGATGGAAGACGGTGGAAACGGTCCGCCGACGGTCCGCCGGGCAGCAAACGGCCATTTCAGGGTACCCGGCACCGCATGAGCCCTGACGTCGACCTCACGGTCCCCCTCCCCGGCCGCCACGCCCTGCGCGAGTGGCTGCTCTCCCTCGACTCGCGCCTCTTCGAGGTGGCCGCCGACCGGAACTGGCCCGCCGGCGAGCCCGTGCTGCCGCGGCTGAGCCGGAGTGCCAACCACGGCGTGCTGTGGTTCGCCACGGCCGCCGCGGTGGCCGCGAGCCGTACTCCGCGGGCCCGCCGGGCCGCCGCCCGGGGCATCGCCTCCCTGTCCCTGGCCTCGCTGGCCATCAACACGATCGGCAAGCGGACCGTGCGCCGCCCCCGTCCCGTCCTGGACCCGGTCCCGCTGGGCCGGCAGCTGAAGCGGCAGCCGATCACCACGTCGTTCCCGTCCGGTCACGCGGCGTCGGCGGCGGCCTTCGCGACCGGTGTGGCCCTGGAGTCCCCGGCCTGGGGTGCCGTGGTCGCCCCGATCGCGTTCTCGGTCGCCATGTCCCGCGTCTACACCGGCGTCCACTTCCCGAGCGACGTGCTGGCGGGCGCCGCCCTGGGCGCGTGCGCGGCGTTCGCGGTGCGCGGCATGGTGCCGACCCGCGGACAGATCGTGCCGCCGGCCCGCGCCCGCGCCGAGGTCCCGGCGCTGGAGGACGGCCAGGGCCTGGTCATGGTGGTCAACTCGGCGTCGGGCAGCGCCGACCGGGCCGACGCGCTGACCGACTTCCTGCCCGGCGCGGAGGTCGTCGCCTGCCAACCGGCGGACATACAGGCCGAGTTGGAGAAGGCGGCGGCCCGCGCCCAGGTCCTCGGGGTGTGCGGCGGCGACGGCACGGTGAACGCGGCGGCCCAGGTGGCCCTGCGCCACGGCCTGCCCCTCGCGGTCCTCCCGGGCGGCACGCTCAACCACTTCGCCTACGACCTCGGCGTGGAGGGCCCGCGCGACTTGAGCAAGGCGATCAAGCAGGGCGACGCCGTACGCGTGGACGTCGGCCGGTTCACGTCCGGCGCCACCCGGGGCATCTTCCTCAACACCCTGAGCCTGGGCGTCTATCCGGAGCTGGTGCGCGAGCGGGAGCGCTGGGCGCCCCGGATCGGCGGCTGGCCGGCGGGTGTACTCGCGGCGCTGTGGGTGCTGCGCGCGGACCGGCATCCGCTGGAGGCCGAACTGGGCGGCCGTACCCGCCCGTTGTGGCTGCTGTTCGCCGGCAACGGCACCTATCACCGGATGGGGATCGCCTCCGGCCGTCGTGTCGACCTGGCGGACGGGCGTCTCGACATCCGGCTCGTGCACGGCGGCAGGAGGCCCGCGCTGCGTCTGCTCGCGGCGGCCCTCGCGGGCCCGTTCACCCGCTCCCCCGCCCACGCGGCGGCCCAGGTGCACCGCCTGCGCCTGAGCGGCCTGGCGCCGGGCACGCTGCTCGCCTACGACGGTGAAGTCACGGACGTGGAGGGTGAGTTGGCGCTGGACGAGCAGCCCGAGGCACTGACGGTGTACCGCCCGCTGACGGAGTCCCTGATCGCCCGTCAGTCCACATCGTAAAACGTGGGTCTCATTATTCGGCATGCGCGCGTACCTTCAGGTGTACGACGAAGAAGCCGCCGCGAAGGGGTAGGTAGAGCCATGCCGAAGCCGCAGGAGACCGCCGTCTACACGCACGGGCACCACGAGTCCGTGCTGCGTTCGCACACCCAGCGGACCGCCGCCAACTCCGCGGCCTACCTGCTCGGTTCGCTCAAGCCGCACATGCGGATCCTGGACATCGGCTGCGGCCCGGGCACCATCACCGCCGACCTGGCGGCGCTGGTCCCGGACGGTCATGTCACCGGTGTCGACCGTGAGCCGGGCATCCTGGACCAGGCCCGGGCCACCGCCGCTCAACGCGGCCTGACGAACGTGGACTTCGCGGTCGCCGACGTCCACGCGCTGGACTACCCGGACAACACGTTCTGTGTGGTCCACGCCCATCAGGTGCTCCAGCACGTCGGCGATCCGGTGCAGGCGCTGCGGGAGATGGTGCGGGTGACCAAGCCGACCGGGTTCATCGCCGTCCGCGACGCGGACTACGCGGCGATGACCTGGTATCCCCTGGTGCCGGGGCTGGACGACTGGCTGGACCTGTACCGGCGGGTGGCCCGCGCCAACGGCGGCGAGCCGGACGCCGGACGCCGTCTCAAATCGTGGGCGCTGGAGGCGGGGCTGACGGACGTCACGGCCACCTCCAGCACCTGGACGTTCCACACTCCGGACGAGCGGGCCTGGTGGAGCGGCCTGTGGGCGGACCGTACCGTCGCCTCCTCGTACGCGGGGGTCGCGACCGAGGGCGGCCATGCGACCCCCGAGGAGCTGGGCGCCGTAGCGGAGGCGTGGCGGGAGTGGGGGAAGCAGGAGGACGGCTGGTTCGCCGTGCTGCACGGGGAGATCCTCGGCCGCAAGGACGTCTGATCCGCGGGTTCCGGGGAACTCGGCGGTCAGGAGGTTACACACTATGGTTCCGATCCTGATCGTCCTTCTGCTGGCGCTGGTCCTGTTCGGTGCCGGTTTCGCTGTGAAGATCCTCTGGTGGGTGGCGCTGATCGTGCTCGCCGTGTGGCTGCTCGGCTTCCTGGTGCGCGGCACCTCGGCGGGCGGCGGCAGGGGACGCTGGTACCGCTGGTAGCGGGCCACCCCGCACTCCGCAGACATCGGGCCCGTGCCCGCCGGGAGACCGGCGGGCACGGGCCCCTGGCGGCGAGCGCGTTCAGCGCACGACGGCCGTCTCCACCAGCAGCCGCCCGGCCGCCGCGATCGACTCCGCGTCGACGCCGGCCGCGTGCAGCTGCTCGGCCGGGTTCGCCGAGCCGGGCATGGTACGTACGGCGAGACGGACCAGGCGCGGCACCGGCCGGCCGTCGAGGAAGGCGTCGAGCACCGCGTCCCCGAGGCCGCCCTCGGGGTGGTGGTCCTCGACGGTGAGCAGACAGCCGGTGTCCTCGGCGGCCTGGCGCAGGGTCTCCCGGTCGACGGGCTTGACCGAGTACAGGTCGATCACCCGCACCTGGATGCCCTCGCGGTCCAGCGCGTCGGCGGCGGCCAGCGCCTCGTGCACGGTCACCCCGGCGGCCACGACCGTCAGCCGGTCCCGGCTGGAGAACCGCAGTACCTTGCTGCCGCCGACCGGGAACTCCTCGTCGGGGCCGTACACGACCGGCCCGGCGCCCCGCGAGGTCCGCAGATAGCGCACGCCGTCCAGGCCGGCCATCGTGGCGACGAGCCGGGCGGTCTGGTTGGCGTCGCACGGGTACAGCACGGTCGAGCCGTGTACCGCGCGCATCATCGCCAGGTCCTCCAAGCCCATCTGCGAGGGCCCGTCCTGCCCGATGGACACCCCCGCGTGCGAGCCGACCAGGTTGATCCCCGCGCCACTGACGGCGGCCATCCGGATGAAGTCGTACGCGCGCGTGAAGAACGCCGCGAACGTGGAGGCGTACGGCACCCAGCCGCGCGCCGCCAACCCGACGGCGGCGCCGACCAGTTGCTGCTCGGCGATGTAGCACTCGAAGTAGCGGTCGGGGTGCTCCTTGGCGAAGAGCTCGGCGCGCGTGGAGTCCCCGACCTCGCCGTCGAGCGCCACGACGTCCCCGCGCGCGGAACCGAGCGCGGCGAGGGCCTGCCCGAAGGCGTCGCGGGTGGGGACGTCGTCGCCCCGGTCGTAGCGCGGCAGCTCCAGGTGGTCGGCGCGTACCGAGTGCAGCGCGCGGGCGGCGAGGGGTTCGCGCACCCGGACGCGGAGGTCGCGTCGGCCGCCGAGTTCGGTGATCGCCGCCTCCGCGTCCGGCAGCGGCTTGCCGTGCAATCCTTCGCGGTCCTGGACGGAGGCGACGCCCTTGCCCTTGAGGGTGCGGGCGAGGATCGCGGTGGGCTGCCCGCGCGTGGACGCGGCCTCGCCGTACGCGCGGTCCACGGCGTCCACGTCATGTCCGTCGACCTCGACCGTGTGCCAGCCGAAGGCCTGGAACCGGCGGGCGTACGCGTCGAGGTCGTGCCCGTGCCGGGTCGGGCCGCGCTGCCCGAGCCGGTTGACGTCGACGATCAGGGTGAGGTTGTCGAGGTGTTCGTACACCGCGTGCTCGGCGGCCTCCCACACCGAGCCCTCGGCCAGCTCGCTGTCCCCGCACAGCACCCACACGCGGTACCCGGTGCGCTCCAGGCGCTTGCCGGACAGGGCGATGCCGACGCCGACCGGGAGTCCCTGGCCGAGCGAGCCGGTGGCGGTCTCGACCCAGGGGAGCCGCTGCGGGGTGGGATGCCCTTCGAGACGGCTGTCCAGCATGCGGAAGGTGAGCAGTTCGGCGTCGTCGACGGCGCCGGCGGCCTTGTAGGCGGCGTAGAGCAGAGGTGAGGCGTGTCCCTTGGAGAGGACGAAGTGGTCGTTGCCGGGGTGGGCGGGGCGGTCGAAGTCGTAGCGGAGGTGGTGGGCGAGCAGGACGGCCATCAGGTCGGCGGCCGACATGGAGGACGTGGGGTGTCCGGAGCCCGCCGCGTCGGCGGCCCGCACACTGTCCACGCGCAGTTGCTGTCCGAGTTCGACGAGTTCGCCGGTGTCCATGAGGCTCCTTCGGGGGGTGTTCCTGCGAGGCATTCCGCGTCCCCCTGATCAAGCCGCCCAAACACGTGCCGAACGCTCACCGGGTTCGTCCGAAAGGATCACCACGGCCCGCCCGCCCCAACTAGGCTCGTCCGCATGGAGATTCTGGGAGCCACGCTGCGTATCTGCGTCGACGACCTGGAGACCGCCGTCCCCTTCTACGAACGGCTCGCGGGCGCCTCGGCGCTCCGTTTCGAGCGCGGCGGGGTGTCGGTGGCCGCGGTCGGTTTCTTCCTGCTGATGAGCGGGCCCGAGGCGGAGTTGGAGGTGTTGCGCAAGGTCGCGGCGACGATCGCCGTCAAGGACGTCGACGAAGCGCACACGCTCCTCACGGAACTCGGTGCCCGGGTCATCGTGGGCCCGCAGGCGACACCGGTGGGACGCAATCTGATCGCGGTACATCCGGACGGGACGGTGTACGAGTACGTGGACCGGCGGGGCTGACCGGCCGGTCCACAGTTCGTCTCAGGGCGTTTCCGGCCGCATCCGGAAGTCGTAGCGCGTCGGCAGTGGTTCGTCGGTGAGACGGGACCACAGCCGACCGATCGACTCGGCGCCCTCGCGCAGGTCGGCGACCTCGAAGCCGTCGGCGAAGATCGCCCACGCGTCGTCGCGCCGCCCTTCCGCGAGCAGCAACTCGGCCTGGAGCAGCAGGAATCGGCCACGTTCCCGGGTTCCGGGGTGCAGCATCTCCCACACCGCCCGGGCATCCGCCGTCCGCCGCACCCGCAGCAACGCCTCGACGGCCTCCCGCCCGAGGGCGGCCGTCGCGGCGGTCCACCGCTCCCCCGCGTCCCGCCGCTCGTGACACAGATCGGCGAAGGCCTCGTTGTACCGGTCCGCGGCCCGCTCGTGGTTCCCCGCCTCCTGATCGGCTACGGCGAGACAGCGCAGCAACGGCCAGAGGGACGGGGCGAGTTCGAGGGCCCGCTCCCAACTGCGCACCGCCTGCGCCCGATCGCCGGCGTGCCACTGCGCGACGCCTAGGTGGTACTCGGTGAGCGGGGTCGCGGGCGCGGTCTCCAGCATGTCCCGCCAGTGCGAGGCGACCAGCGTCTCCCCGGGCGGCCGGACCCGGCGCGGCTCGGGCAGGACTCCGGTGCGCAGGAGTTCGGCCCAGGGCGCCTGGGCCTCGCCGAGCATGGACTCCTCGAAGGGCGTGCCGGGCAACTTCCAGTCGGTGCGCAGGACTTCGAGCGCGCCCCAGCCGGAGCCGGTCGCGAGGATCTCACCGGGTTCGGTGTCGGCGTACGGCTTCCAGGCGGTGTAGGCGGCGTCCAGGTCGGCGCGGGGCAGGGCGGTTTCGAGCCGTGCCTCGACACCGTCCACGACGGTGGACCACTCCCCCTCCGCCTCGGCGTCCAGCGGCCCGTACGCCTCCAGCCAGGACACCTCGCCCTCCGGGTCGAGCCGCACATGCTCCAACTGGGTGCGGGCCAGGCCCGCTTGGATCTCGCAGTAGCCGCCGGTCCCCGGCTCGGTGAGCCACTCCTGCCAGCGCCGGCCGCCACTGCCGGTGCCCCACACGAACAGCTTGCGGCCCCGCAGCACGTCGGTGGACGTCTGCACCAGCCCGTGCCCGTCCGCGTCGAGCGCGGCGATCCAGCTCCGCCGCCCGTTCGGCAGCTCGTAGAAGTAGTCGGCGGCGTAAGGGCTGTTGAGGGGATAGGACCGGTCCACTCCGTCGTACGACGGCACGGACACCCGGCGCAGCCGCCGCTCGTAGCCGAAGTGCCAGGCCTCCTCCGCCGGGGCGAGGACCCGGCGTTCCTCCGGCACGGCGATGTTGGACCACCAGTAGGTGGGCGCGGGCCGCTCGTGCGGGTTGCGGACGCGGACGCCGACGTGGAGGAAGTCGGAGCCGTCCGGGAGCCAGAGGTCGACCTGGAAGGGGAGGTCGCGCAGGCGTTCCCACTCCCACAGGCGGAGCATCTCGCCGCCGTCGGGGGCGGGGACGCGGGCGGCGTGCAGGGGTGCGCAGGAGAGGGGGGTGTGGCCGGTGGCGCCGATGTTCCATTCGATGCCGCCGGAGAACCAGGCGCCGTTGAGGGCGAAGTTGGCGGGCTGCAACACCGGGTTGCGGTACAGGAGTTCGCGGTCGGTGGGCTTGCGGACGAGGGAGGCGATACGGCCGCCGAGGGAGGGGAGCACGGTGGCGCGCAGCCGGTCGTTCTCGATCACGAGGGCGTCGATGCGGCGGGGTGTGCGGTCTCTGTCGTAGCCGTCCCGGACGCGGGTCGGCAGCAGGCTGCGGAGGGGTTCGTAGCCGACCTGGCGGGCCATGTCGCGCGGAAGGTCCTCGCGGTCGCGGTCGTCTATGCGGTGTGCCTCGTCGAGCGGACGCAGTGGGGGCAGCGGGTTGTCGGGACCCAACTCCGCGGCGGGGAGCGTCAGTACCTCACGTCGGATCGTCGTCACGATCACCATGGAACCCGGCAACGGGTGCGGTGGCCAGGGGCATTGCCAGTCAGGATTCCGCAAAGACGGGGCCCGCGGGGAGCGGGCGGAAAAATCCGCGTGCGGTCGCCGCTCGCCGACGTACAGTCGGGCCGTTCGACGACAGGGACCGAGGAGTGGAACGGCTGATGAGCGAGCGGCACACGTACCGGGTGATCGTCCGGGGCACCTGGGACGCGCTGACGGACGAGGCGCGGCAGCGGCTGCTGGGCGAGGCTGCGGAGCACGGGATGCTGAGCATGCGGTTCACCGAGGAGGGCTCGCTCAGTTACGAACCGGCGCCGCTCAAGCACTTCTCGTGGCGGTATGTCGTGGTGTCGGACGCGGCGGACGGTGACGAGATGGCGGCCGCGCTCGCGGAGGACCGCGCCGAGACCGCGCTGAAGGGCCTCGGCTACAGCTTCCGTGACCTGAAGTCGACGGTCACGGATCTCGACACGATGAAGGTCAACCGGAAGTCCGCATCTCGGCGGTGATCGCCCAGCGCTCGTGGTCCCGCCACGCGCCGTCGATGTAGATCATGTTCGGCGAGAAGCCCTCCAGCCGGAACCCGCAGCTGCGGGCGAGGGCGATCGACGGGGCGTTGGTGGGCTGCACGTTGATTTCGAGCCGGTGCAGCCGCATCGGCCCGAAGGCGTGCCCCACCACGAGGTTCATCCCCTCGCGCATCAGCCCGCGCCCGGCCGCGTGCGCGAAGGCGCCGTATCCCAGCGCACCGCACTGGAAGCCGCCCTCGACGATGTTGTTGATGTTGATGAATCCGGCGATGCCCCCGCCGTCCAGCTCGCACACGAGGAACCCGGCCTTGGCCGGATCCTGGATCAGCCGTCGTGCGTAGGCGGTGTACGCCTCCCCGCTCGCCGGCGGGAACAGCCACGGCTGGTGCAGATCCTTGCTCTCCCGGGCACGCGCGGTGAACTCGGCACCGTCCTCATAGCTGAAGTGACGTATCCCCACGCGGGGGCCCTCGGCAAGATAACGGGATGCGGTGTGCGGCATCCCGTCACCCTAATCGGGGCTAGCGCCGCCGTCGCATGAAATACCACCCGCACAGGGCGCCGATGACCGCCGTGCCCAGCAGCGCCATCCACAGAGGCATGGTGACCTCGGGGATCAGCAGGCGGATCTTGGTGGCGCGGGTGTTCTCGAAGATGAAGATCAGGGCGATCACGGCCAGCAGCAGCACGCTGATCCGCGCAGGTGTCATCACCCGGCCCTTCTCACCACCCTTTACGCGGCCCTCAGAGGTCTTCGGACTCATACGACCAGGATGGGCCGCCTCTCCCCGCCTCGCGCGCCGAGCGCCACCGCTCACCACGCGAGGCGGGCCGAACGGGTGACCGACAGCACCCTCACCACGGGCCTCAGCCCCTTGTCGCCCTCGAATCGACCGAATCCCCGTTGAGCTGCCCCTGCCCCGTAAACGGAATATCACGGATCGAATTCGGTATCGACATTCCTCCGCCTGAGTTTATTTCGGGATATGCAGGCACGAACGCATTGACGGATAAAAGATCCCTCCCTAATCTGAGCCTTCCCATGCTTGTGAATTAATCGGGGGGACCGATGCCGGACTGTCAGCCGATCATCGATGAAATCGCCGGACTGAAGCAAGAGCGCGCCGATCTTCAGGAAGACCTCCGAGGTGTTCCCCGTGAGCCGCGCCCCGGTCCGTCACAGAAGCAGGCAATCGTGGCTCAGATCAAGAAAGTCACGAGTAAAATAGCGGAGAAGGAGGGGGAACTCCGTGTCTGCCTGGGGCTGCCCGCACCGTTACCTCCGGTGATCTGCCCATTGGTGGGTGCCACCGCTTCACTGGCATCCAACAATCCGGCGTTTCCCGGCCCTTTCGCCCCGCCGCTCACAGTGAGTCTCACCTTCAGCGGGCCTCAGCGTTCGCGAGTGGATCTGTCGGCGATCTCATTCCGGATCGGCCCGGTCTCCATACCCGGGACACCGTGCTCGGATCTCATCTCCGTCAATGTTCCCGCCGCCGGAGGCACGTATGACCCGGTCCTGGGAGAGATCTCCATTCCCGTCACGGCAACGGTGAATCATGCGCTCTCCGGCGGCTTTCTGAACATCTGCGCTCTCGCGCCCGCCGCGCCCTCGACAGCCGCCAGCCCTTTGACGACCGGCACCCTTCCCTCAGGGGTCTCGGGGTCGATCTCGGGCGTACCCCTGTCGAAACCGGCGGGGACCCTGACCCTGGTCGCCTCGGGTGTGCTGGCCGGCGGCCCCTCCCAGATCGCGGGCACCGCCATCGACCTCACGATCAGCGGCACCCTCAACCCACAGCCCTGACCGGGTGAGGGTCAGTCCCCCACCACCGGGAGCTCCAGCACCCCGGTGTCGCTCGGCGAGCTGACCACCGTCACCGGCGTGATCCCCCGGTTCCCGGTGTACGCGTCGTCGCTCGCCGCGATCACGAACCGGAGCCTGTGCCCCTTCGCGTACCGGTGCACGATTCCCGGCAGGGTCACCGTGAAGCTCTTCGTGACGTCCGGTACGCGGACGGGGGCGACCAACCGGTGGACCAGCGTCTGGGTGCCGTCGGGGGCGACATCGTAGAGCTTGGCGAAGAGGACCAGCTTGTCGGCGGCGTCGCCGGAGTTCTGGACGCGCCGCGCCTTCGGCGAGACGACCTTGAGCGTCGCCCTGGGAGCGCCTACGACATCCGTTGTCCGCGTCAGGGGTTCGCTGGTCCAGCCCAGGTACGTGCCCGTCGTGTCGTACGGCCCCGGGTCCGGCAGGCCGATCGTCCCGCTCAGCGAGCTCTCCGAATGGCTCGCGGGGACGAGCCAGTTGGCGTAGCCACGGCTGCCGCGCGCCACCTTCGCCCGGTTGTCGACCAGCTTGCCGTCTCCCGAGAGGTAGAACTTCTCGTCGAGCGCCGGGAGTTGGTTCGCCGTGGCGTAGGTGTCGACCGGGTCCGTGATCCAGTCGCGGTAGTACGCGAACGCCGGTCCCGTGTCCGTGTCCGTCCGCCGGAGCAGATAGCGGTCGAACCAGGCCAGGATGCGCCGGCCGACATAGCTCGACTCCAAGTCGCCCTTGCTCAGGTCGAGTTCACCGGCGGCCGGGTCGGTCATCCCGCCGCTGTGTCCCCACGACTGCCAGATCATCTTGGCGGTCGTCCCCCGCGCCTTCAGCGTCTTGTACGTCGCCGTCGCCTCGTTGAGGTTGAACAGGCTGTCGGCCTGTCCCTGGACGAGCAGCGTCGGTGCCTTCACGCGGTTCAGATACGACACCGGCGAGACGCTGTGCGCGTACGCGAGCAGGTCCGCCGTCGCCTTGGCGGGATAGCTCCCGGAGTTCAGCGTGCGGATTATGGCGCAGGCCTTGCTGACGAAGTGCAGACAGGTGAGGGAGTTGATCCGGGTCGGGTCGAGGCTCGGTACGGTCAGGGGCTGGGTCTCGCCGATGAGGTAGAAGCCGTTGGTCCACTGCCACTTGAAGGCGCCGGGCACGGTGCCGCTGCCGCTCGCGTTGTTCGGGTCGAGCGAGTACGCCAGGTCGTTCCAGGTGATCAGGGGGACGAGCGCGTCGACCCGGTGGTCCACGGCCGCCGTCGCCAGCTGGATCGCGCCGCCGTATGATCCGCCGATCATCCCGACGCGCGGGTCGCCCTTCGCGTCGAGGGTCACGAAGTCGGCCCTGGTCCCGTCGTCGGCGGCGCGCGTGCCCGCCAGGAAGTCGATCAGCCCCGACGCGGCCCTCCCGTCGATGTCCGGGTCGTCGAGGGAGATCAGACACCCCGACCCGCCGAAGCCCAGCCCGGAGTAGACGAGCCCGACATAGCCGCGCTGCGCGAAGGCCTTGCCGATGGCGTCGGTCGAGCCGTCCGACTTGCTGCCGCCGAAGCCGTTGGTCGCCAGCACGGCGGGCGCCGGGTGGGCGCGGTCCACGCCCGCGGGCCGGTACAGGTCGGCGTCGACCGTGCAGTCACGACCGCCCGCGGGGACGGTGAACTTCAGTGCGGTGACGGTGTATTGGTCCGCGGCCGCGGCGGGACGGCCCAGGACGAGCGGGGCGGTGAGGGTGAGCGGGGCGGTGAGAGTGAGAGCCAGCGCGGCGCGGATTCCAGGCGCACGACGGGACACAGGGACCTCCACACTGAGGACAACCCGACTGGGGGAACAGCGACTTACCGACTGGTAAGTACCGGTCCACGCCCATGGTGTGACACGTGTCAGGCCAGGTCAATCACCGTGAAGGGTGTTTCTTGACAGCGATTCAACAAGCGATCCGACCGGACGGCGGCTATCGCAGCGCGGGCTCGTCCAGCGTCAACGTGCCCGCGTCGGCGTCCAGTTCGGCGCTCACGCCGAGCGGTATCGTCAGCGCCCCGTCGCCGTGCCCGAACCCGAACTCCTCGACGACGGGTACGCCCAGTCCGCCCAACCGGTCCGCGAACACCGGGCGCAGTCTCTCGTACGGTCCGCAGCCGGCCCACGAGCCGAGGGCGATCCCGGCGACGCCGTCCAGCCAGCCGCTGCGCAGGAGTTGGGTCAGCATCCGGTCGATGCGGTACGCCAGTTCGCCGACGTCCTCGATCATCAGCAGCCCGCCGCGCGCACCGGCCGGCGCGTGCGGGGTGCCGAGGTCGGAGGCGAGCAGGCTCAGACAGCCGCCGAGGGTGACGCCCCGGGCCCGCCCCGGCACCAGTGCGCCGCCGCCGTTCGGGACGGCCCGGACGGTCCGCACGGACTCCGGGTCGAACAGGGTCGCCCTCAACTGCTCCTGTGCGCGGGCGTTCTTGATGAAGTCGGCGCCGGCCGCGGCGGGCCCGTACAGGGTGACCAGGCCCAGCCGGGTGGCGAACGCCTGGTGCAGCACGGTGGGGTCGCTGAAGCCGACGAACACCTTGGGCCCGGCGGCCCGCATCGCCTCCCAGTCGAGCAGGTCGACGATGCGCTGCACGCCGTAGCCGCCGCGGGCGCACAGCACGGCGGACACGGACGGATCGCACCACGCGTTCTCCAGATCGGCCGCGCGGTCGGCGTCCGAGCCCGCCAGATAGCCCAACTCGGCGTGCCGGTCCCGTACATGGGGTGCCACGACCGGGTCGAGGTCCCAGCCGCGCAGGATGTCGAGGCCCGCCTCCAGCCGTTCCTCGGGCACCGGACCGCTGGGTGCGACGACGGCCACGCGGGCGCCGGGGGCGAGTCGGAACGGCCGTACGAGCGGGGTCACTTGGTGAGCTCCAGGGTCGGAACGCCGGGTGGGTCGATGCCGAAGACCTGGGCGTACAGGGAGAGTTCGGCCTCCAGGGCGCGGATCATGGTGTCGGCGCGGCGGAAGCCATGGCCCTCGCCCTCGAACGCGAGGTAGGCGTGCGGTACTTGGCGTCCGCGCATCCGCTCCAGGAAGCGTTCGCACTGGACGGGCGGGCAGATCACGTCGGCCAGGCCCTGCATCAGCAGGAAGGGCGCGGTGACGCGGTCGGCGTGCTCGACGGGTGAGCGCTCGACGTAGCGGGCGGGCACCTCGGCGAGGGGGCCGACCAGGGTCTCCAGGTACCGGGACTCGAAGTCGTGGGTCTCCCCCGAGCCCCAGTTGGCCAGGTCGAGAACGGGATAGATGATGGTGCCGCAGGCGTAGACGTCGGTCGTCACGAGGGACGCGGCGCTGGTCCAGCCGCCCGCGCTGCCGCCCCGGACGGCGAGCCGGGCGCGGTCGGCGGTGCCCTCGGCGGCGAGGGCCAGCGCGACGGCCGCGCAGTCCTCGACGTCGACGACGCCCCACTGCTCGCGCAGCCGGTTGCGGTACTCCCGGCCGTGCCCGGTCGAGCCGCCGTAGTTGACCTCGGCGACACCGATGCCGCGCGAGGTGAAGTAGGCGATCTCCAGGTCGAGGACGAGCGGCGCCCGGCTGGTGGGTCCGCCGTGCGCCCAGATGACGTACGGCGGCAGTTCGTCGCCCGGCGCGGCCCAACTCGGGTTGTGCGGTGGGTAGATGTGGGCGTGGATCTCGCGTCCGGCGGGGCCGGTGAAGGTGCGGATCTGCGGTTCGGGGTAGTGGGCGGGGTCCACGGGGTCGTCGTGGGCGGCGCCGATCACCCGGGCCCTGCCGATGGGGGTCCCCCCGCGCGAGTTCGTTCGAGCGTGGGGGAGGGTGTCGAGTTCGACGACCTCGCAGGCGCTGCGCGGGCTGGCTCCGACGCCGACGATCCGCTCGCCGTGCACCCCGAGGGTGGACACGAACTCGGTCCAGGGTCCGGCCGCGTCGACGACCTCGCCGGTCTCCGGGTCCAGTACGCCCAGCGCGGTGGCGCCCCGGCCGTGCACGACGGCGATCGGACCGCTCTCCAGGGGCGCGAACCAGCGCTGGCCCAGCTTCCACAGCGGCCCGCCGAACTCCTCCTCGCGTGCGCAGAGCGGCTGGTGGTCGCGGTAGAGGTTCCACCAGCCGGTGCGGTCGCTCGCGTACAGCAGCGAGCCGTCGAAGCCCCAGTCGACCTGTGCGATCGACTCCTCGGGCCCGCCGGCGACGGTCCGCGGCTCCCCGAACGTGCCGTTCTCCGCGACCTCGGCGAGCACCAGCTCCGTGCCGTCCCACGGCATCCGCGGATGGTCCCAGGCGAGCCAGGCCACCCGCCGCCCGTCCGGCGAGACACGCGGCCCGGACACGAACCGGTGCCGGTCGTCGGTGAGTTCACGTACGGCGTGCCGGTCCTCGGCGGCGGATCCGTCCAGCGGTACGGCGGCCAGCACGCGCCGCACATCGCCGGGGCCCTCACCGGTGAACTCCTCCAGCACGCACCACACTTCACCCAGGTCCGGGCGCAACTGCGGTTCCGCCCAGCGGAGTCCGCCGCCCACCTGTGACACGGGGGTGAGCGGGCGCGGCTCGCTCCCGGGGGTGTAGCGGTAGAGGCGCTGGTCGGTGAAGTTCGCGAACACCACGAGGGGTTGGCCGTCCTGGACGACTCCGGCCCAGGGTTGGCCGCCGTACTCGATGACGCGGCTTCGGACGTTCCACGGGGCGGGCAGCACCGACTCCTCGGTGCCGTCCGCGTGGCGGCGGACCAGGGTGCGGCGACCGCCCTCGGTGGGCCGTGGTTCGGTCCACCAGGCCTCATCGCCGACGAAACCGACGTACTCGGGACGTCCGTCGTGCGCGGCGGCGAGGGCCGCGTCGATGGGCGAGGGCCACGAGCCGTACGCCAACGTCCGCATGTTCTCCCCCACTTGCTAGGCCGTCCTCAGGAAGCGGTCCAGGACACGGACGCCGAAGTGCAGCGCCTCGACGGGGACCCGTTCGTCGACTCCGTGGAACAGCGCCTGGTAGTCGAAGCCCTCCGGGAGCTTCAGCGGCGCGAAGCCGTAGCCGGTGATGCCGAGGCGCGAGAACTGCTTGGCGTCCGTGCCGCCGGACATGCAATACGGCACCACATGGCCCTCGGGTGCGAACTCCTCGACAGCGGCGCGCATCTGAGCGTACGTCAGCGAATCGACCGGCGCCTGGAGGGCCACCTCGCGGTGGTGGAACTCCCAGTCGACTTCCGGTCCGGTGAGCCGGTCCAGGGTGGTGCGGAACTCGTCCTCGCCGCCCGGGAGATAGCGTCCGTCGACGTACGCCACGGCCTCGCCCGGGATGACGTTGACCTTGTAACCGGCGTTCAGCATGGTCGGGTTGGCGCTGTTGCGGACGGTGGGCTCGACGAGCTTGCCCGCCGGGCCGAGCTTGGTCAGGAGCCCGTCGACATCGTCGAGGTCGGGGGCGATGCCGTACAGAGCGGCGAGTTCGGTGAGGGCGGCACGGACGGTCGGGGTGAGCCGTAGCGGCCATTCGTGCTCGCCGATGCGGGTGACCGCGGCGGCGAGGCGGGTGACCGCGTTCTCGTGGTTGACCTTGGAGCCGTGGCCCGCGCGGCCGCGCGCGGTCAACTTCAGCCAGCCCGTGCCGCGTTCACCGGCGGCGATGGGGTAGATCTCCCGGCCGCCGCCGTCGTGGAAGGTGAACGCCCCTGATTCGCTGATGCCTTCGGTGCAGCCCTCGAAGAGCCCGGCGTGCTGGTCGGCGAGGAACCCGGAGCCGTCCTCGGCGCTCGCCTCCTCGTCGGCGGTGAACGCGATGACGAGGTCGCGCCGGGGCCGGACGCCCGCTCTGGCCCAGCCGCGGACGACGGCGAGGATCATCGCGTCCATGTTCTTCATGTCGACCGCGCCGCGCCCCCAGACGACCCCGTCGCGAATCTCCCCGGAGAAGGGGTGCACGCTCCAGTCCTCGGCCTGCGCCGGTACGACGTCCAGGTGACCGTGCACGAGCAGCGCGTCCGCCGAGGGGTCGGTGCCCTCGATGCGGGCGACGACGTTGGTGCGGCCCTTGGAGCGTTCCAAGAGGGTGGGTTCGAGCCCCGCGCCGGCCAGCCGTTCGGCGGCGTACTCGGCGGCGGGCCGCTCCTGGCAGTCGCCGCCGCCCCGGTTGGTGGTGTCGATGCGGATGAGGTCGGAAGTGAACGTCACGACCTCCGCCAGGGCCTGCTCGTCGACGTCAGCCATACTGCTCCTCCACCGCGGCCGAGACGATCGTGGTGACCGCCTTGAAGGTACGGATCCCCTCGTACATGGTGTCGCTGGTGTACGCCACCTTCCGCTCGCCGACCCGCCCGACACCCGGCACCACGGTGGCGGCCATCGCGAGGTGCTCGGCGTCGAACTCGAGGGCGACGGTGAACGGGCCGCCCCGCACCGGTTCCTGACGGACCGCCAGTTTCGCCGCCTCCTTCGCCGCCTCGCGGATGTCGGCGGCGGTCCTGGCCGGTGTCCGGCACACGGCCGCGTACCGCGACACATGGTCCTTGACGGCCACCTTCAGCGCCTCGGGCGCGTACCCGAGCGCGTCCTCGCAGGCCACGTCGTCACCCGTGACCAGGACGACCGGTACCCCGTACTCGGCCACGACATGCGCGTTGAGCAGGCCCTCGCTCGCGCGGACGTCGTTCAGCCACACGCCGGTGATCGAGTTCGCGAGGTAGGTGTGCGCGAGGACGCCCTCCATGCCGGCGCCCGCGTGATAGCCGACGAACGCGATGCCGTCGACGTCGCCGTGCTGTACGCCCTCCACCATGGAGAGGGACTTGTGGCGACCGGTGAGCATCTCGGTCCGCTCGTCGAGCTGTTCGAGCAGCAGATTGCGCATCGTCCAGTGGGCCTCGTTGACGAGCACCTCGTCGGCGCCGCCGTCGTAGAAACCGAGGACGGCCGCGTTCACGTCCGAGGTGAACATCGAACGGCACCGCTCCCACTGCGGCGTCCCCGGCAACACGTCGGCCGGCCAGGTGACGCCGGTCGCACCCTCCATGTCGGCGCTGATGAGGATCTTCATGGGGGATCACGTTACGCGCCGACGCGGAATCCGCGAGGAAGCACCGCTCGGAAGCGCCGCCCGGCATCCATGGATCGCGCAAGAATTTGCGTGACTTGCGTTCGCTTTCGTTCAGCAGCCGCAAGCGGATGCAAGCCAACTCCCGCGTAACTCCAGGGTGATGAGTGCTTCTGGTGAATATTGCGCTGTTCCAGCTGTAGACCCACTCACGAGGCTCTGCAATATTTCGATGAAACGACGCAAAATCCTGCCTCTCAGGAGCAGCACGCTCCTCGTCACCTCGCACCTTTCTGCTCCTGCACCACCGCCAGGAACGAGCCGCCCTCGCCGCCCCACCGGCGCGCGAGCCTCCGCAGGAAGTGACCCGTATGACTCGACCGACTCGACACAAGCAGAGATCCCCCAGGCGGCGCGTGGCCATCGCCGCGCTCGCCTCCGCCGTGATGGTGCTGGGCCTGCCCGCCGTCGGCGCGCACGCCACCGGCGGTCCCAACGTCGCCGCGGACGCGAAGACCACCGCCGGCAGCACCCGCGGCGCGCACAAGGCCGCCAGCATCACCGACGGCGACACCGACACCTACTGGCAGGCCGGGAAGAAGTCGGCCCAGTGGGTGCAGACCGACCTCGGGAAGAGCGAGCGCGTCCGCCAGGTCGTGCTGCGGCTGCCCGAGCACTGGCAGACCCGCAAGCAGACGCTGGCGCTCCAGGGCAGCGCCGACGGCAAGAGCTTCGCCACGCTCAAGTCCTCGGCGCAGTACGTCTTCAGCCCAGGTGACGACAACACCGTGAAGATCTCGGTGCCTTCGACCCTCGCCCGGTACGTACGGGCCGACTTCAGCGCCAACTCGGTCGCCGGTACGGGCCAGTTGGCCGAGATGCAGGTCCTCACGGCCACCGCCCAGACCCCCAACCTCGCCCAGGGCAAGCCCTTCAGCGAGAGCGGGCACGCCGATGTGTACGGCGCGGCCAACGCCGGTGACGGCAACCGCGACACGTACTGGGAGAGCACGAACAACGCCTTCCCGCAGTGGCTCCAGGTCGACCTCGGCTCGTCGGTCAAGGTCAACCAGGTGACGCTGCGGCTGCCGAGCGGCTGGCCGAGCCGCAGTCAGACGCTCAAGCTCCAGGGTTCGACCGACAACCAGAACTTCGCCGACCTGACGGCCTCGAAGGCGTACACCTTCGACAGTTCCACCGACCAGTCGACGACCATCGCCTTCGACGCGACGACCACGCGGTACGTGCGTGTGCTGATCACGGCGAACACCGGCTGGCCCGCGGGGCAGGTGTCCGAGCTGGAGGTCTACGGACCGGCGACCGGCGACACGCAGGCGCCCACCGCGCCGACGAACCTGAGCTACACAGAACCGGCCACCGGGCAGATCAAGTTGACCTGGAGCGCGGCCACCGACGACACGGCCGTGACGGGCTACGACGTCTACGCCAACGGGCAGTTGAGGTCGAGCGTCGCCGGGAGCGTCCTGACGTACACCGACACGCAGCCGGCCGGCAGCGACATCACGTACTTCGTGCGGGCCAAGGACGCGGCGGGCAACGTGTCCGCCAACAGCAACAGCGTCACCCGCGCGGGATCTGGCGGCGACACCCAGGCGCCCACCGCGCCGGGCAACCTCGCCTACACGCAGTCGGGCAGCGACGTGAAGCTGACCTGGCAGGCGTCGAGCGACAACGTCCAGGTGACCGGCTATGACGTCTACGCCAACGACCAGGTCGTCAAGTCCCTTGCCGGTGACGTGACTTCGTACACCGACACCCCGTCGGCGACGGCCACGGTCACCTACTACGTGAAGGCCAAGGACGCCGCCGGGAACGTGTCGGTGGCGAGCAACAGCGTCACCCGGGCCGGTAACGGTGCCGGCTCCGACCTCGCGCAGGGCAAGCCCATCGAGGCCTCCTCGTACACCTTCACCTATGTCGCCGCGAACGCCAACGACGGCCAGGTGGCGACCTATTGGGAGAGCGGTGGCGGTGCCTATCCGGCCACCCTCACCACCAAGCTGGGTGCCAACGCCGACCTCGGTCAGGTCGTCGTCAAGCTGAACCCGGATGCCGCGTGGTCGACGCGTACGCAGAACATCCAGGTGCTGGGCCGGGACCAGGACGCGACCGCGTTCACGAGTCTCGTCGCGGCGAAGGACTACACGTTCAATCCGTCGAGCGGCAACACGGTGACCATCCCGGTGTCCGGTGCCGCCGCCGACATCCAGCTCAAGTTCGCCTCCAACACCGGTGCTCCGGGCGCGCAGGTCGCCGAGTTCCAGGTGATCGGCACCCCGGCCGCCAACCCGGACCTCAAGGTCACCGGCATCACCCACACGCCCGCGGCCCCGGTCGAGTCGGACGCCATCAGCCTGACGGCGACGGTCACCAACAGCGGCAGCAAGGCGTCCAAGGCCACCGACCTGAACTTCACGCTCGGCGGCACGAAGGCAGCCACGGCGGACGTCCCGGTGCTCGCGGCCGGCGCGTCGACGACGGTCACGGCGAGCATCGGCACGCGAGACGCGGGGAGTTACCCGGTCGGCGCCGAGGTGGACCCGTCGAACAAGGTCATCGAGCAGAACGAGGCGAACAACGTCTTCACCGCCTCCGACGCCCTCGTCGTCAAGCCGGTCTCCAGCTCCGACCTGGTCGCCGCACCGGTCGCCTGGACGCCGTCCAGCGCCTCGGCGGGCGACAACGTCACGTTCACCGTGGCGATCAAGAACCAGGGTTCGATCGCCTCGGCCGCCGGCTCCCACGGCGTCACGCTGACGCTCCTGGACGCCAACGGCGCCACCGTCAAGACACTCACCGGCTCCTACAGCGGCACGATCGCCGCAGGCCAGACGACCGCACCCGTCAGCCTCGGCTCCTGGACGGCCGTCAACGGCAAGTTCACCGTCAAGACGGTCATCGCCGACGACACCAACGAACTCCCGGTCAAGCGGACCAACAACACCACCACGCAGAACCTGTTCGTCGGCCGCGGCGCCGACATGCCGTACGACATGTACGAGGCCGAGGACGGCACGGTGGGCGGCGGCGCCCAGGTCGTCGGCCCCAACCGCACCATCGGCGACATCGCGGGCGAGGCGAGCGGCCGCAAGGCGGTGACCCTCAACTCGACCGGCCAGTACGTCGAATGGACCACCCGCGCGGCGACCAACACCCTGGTCACCCGCTTCTCCATCCCCGACGGCACCAACACCACGCTCGACGTCTACGTCGACGGCCAGTTCCTCAAGGCCATCGACCTCACCTCCAAGTACGCCTGGCTGTACGGCAACGAGACCGCGCCCGGCAACTCGCCCAGCGCCGGTGCCCAGCGCCACATCTACGACGAGGCGAACCTGCTGCTCGGCAAGACCGTCCCCGCCGGTTCCAAGATCCGGCTCCAGAAGGACGCCGCCAACACGTCCACCTACGCCATCGACTTCGTCAACACCGAGCAGGCGACGGCGACTCCGAACCCGGACCCGGCCGCCTACGCGGTCCCGGCCGGCTTCTCCCAGCAGGACGTGCAGAACGCGCTCGACACCGTCCGCATGGACACCACGGGCAAGCTCGTCGGCGTCTACCTGCCCGCCGGTGACTACGAGACCTCCAGCAAGCTCCAGGTCTACGGCAAGGCGGTCAAGGTCGTAGGAGCCGGGTCGTGGTTCACCCGCTTCCACGCCCCCGCCTCGCAGGAGAACACCGACATCGGCATCCGGGCCGAGGCCACCGCCAACGGTTCGTCGTTCACCGGCTTCGCCTACTTCGGGAACTACACGTCCCGAATCGACGGTCCAGGAAAGGTCTTCGACTTCTCCAACGTCTCCAACATCACCATCGACGATATCTGGGCCGAGCACATGGTGTGCCTGTACTGGGGCGCCAACACCGACAACATGACCATCAAGAACTCCCGCATCCGTGACACGTTCGCCGACGGCGTCAACATGACGAACGGCTCGACGGACAACCACGTGGTCAACAACGACGCCCGCGCCACGGGCGACGACAGCTTCGCGCTGTTCTCGGCGATCGACGCGGGCGGCGCCGACGAGAAGAACAACCTCTACGAGAACCTGACGTCGACGCTCACCTGGCGTGCGGCCGGTATCGCCGTCTACGGCGGCTACAACAACACCTTCCGCAACATCCGGGTCGCCGACACCCTGGTCTACTCCGGCATCACGATCTCCTCGCTGGACTTCGGCTACCCGATGAACGGCTTCGGGACCGATCCGACGACGATCGAGAACGTCTCCCTGGACAGAACGGGCGGCCACTTCTGGGGCTCCCAGGTCTTCCCCGCCATCTGGGCGTTCTCGGCCTCGAAGGTCTTCCAGGGCATCCGGGTCAACGACGTGGACATCGACAACTCCACGTACGGCGGAGTGATGTTCCAGACCAACTACGTGGGCGGGCAGGCGCAGTTCCCGGTGAAGGACACGATCTTCACCGACATCTCCATCACCAACTCCAAGAAGAGCGGAGACGCGTTCGACGCCAAGTCCGGGTGGGGCATCTGGGCCAACGAGTTGCCCGAACCCGGTCAGGGACCCGCGGTGGGTTCGGCCACCTTCGTCAACCTGCGGATGAGCGGTAACGCCCAGGACATCCGCAACACCACGTCCACCTTCACGATCAACGTCCAGTAACTCCCGTCAGTACAGCGCCACATGGAGCGGGGCCGCCCTTCCTGACAAGGGCGGCCCCGCTTCAGCATGTGCTCACCAGCCGACGGCGACCAGAAGCCACTGCGGGTCGGCATGGGAGATGAAGGACGACTGCCCCGCGACATCGTCGTAAGGGAAGCCGTAGGCAAGCTGGTTGATGGCGTTGTCGTGCCAGAACTCGGCGTAGAAGTTCGCGGGCGCCGCCTTGTAGAACTGCGCCGGGTCGGACTGCTGCGACGCCGGAAGCGTGGCCACATGACGATTGAGTCCGGCGCACATGTCGGGGTTGGCGGCCAGCGAACCGGCGCAGCCGAAGATGTCGGAGGTGGCCGCGTTCACGCCGACCGACTGGGCGTACGACGTGAAGTAGCCGGCGTTGGCGCCGCCCGCGCGGAAGCTCGGGTCGCTGCCGGGCGCGATGATCCGGTACGGCGCCTGGGTCTGGGCCAGCACCTTGAACTGGGCCGGCACCGCGTCGGTGAACCGCTGGAAGGTGGTCGCGCGGTCCTCGGCGAAGGTCGCCCTGTTCTCGCCGACCTCGGTGTCGTAACCGTCCTTGCTGTGCAGGCGCATGGCGAGTTTGAGGCCGAAGGCGTCGACGCGGGTGGTGTTGCCGTTGAAGACGTTGCCGCCGACCGTGAACTCGATGAAGTCGTAGTAGGAGCTGGTGGGTGAGCCCAGGTAGAAGTACATGCGGCCGGCGGAGTTGGCCGGCATGTCCAGGTAGGGCTGCTCGGCGATGGAGTGCGTCTGCCCGTTGAAGCTCCAATACACCTGGCTGTCCGGGTACTTGCCGTTGGTGCGGTTGAGGATCTTCACCTCCACGGCGTTGTTGGCGGCGGGGATGTCGCTGGTGCTGCCCCAGAAGTCGTCGGGCGGGGTGGTGCTTCCGGGGCCGTAGACCTGGAACTCCCAGAGGGAGTAGCCCCATTGGGTGGCCCGGGCGGTGCCGTAGAGGCGGACGTAGCGGCCGCTGCCGGTGACGGTGAGGTTCTGGGTGCCGCCGGTGGCGGTCGTGGTGGAGTAGACGGTGGTCCAGGTGGTGGCGTCGGTGGAGGTCTGGATCTGGTAGCCGGTGGCGTACGCGGCCTCCCAGGTGAGCGAGACGCGGGTGATCTGCTGGACCGTTCCAAGGTCCACCTGAAGCCACTGCGGGTCGGCGAAGGCGGAGGACCAGCGGGTGCCGGTGTTCCCGTCGACGGCCGCGCTCGCGGGGAAGGACCCGCTCTCGGCCGAGGACGCCGTGGCGGGGCGTCCTTGGGACAGCAACTGGTCGGCGGCGCGGGCGGGCGTGGGGCTCAGGGCGGCGAAGAAGGCGACGATCAGGACGACGGCCAGACCGAGAGCCGTGCGGGAGCGTACGGCTCCGGTCGGAGGTCTGGCGGAGGTGCCGGCGGGCGTCTGCATGGAGGGTCTCCTCAGTGGGGTTGGGAGCGCTCTCCCCGGGTTGTAGTCCCGCCCCTGCCCTCCGTCAACAACTGAAGCCGAATCAGCGGCAGTTCGTCGATGCGGGCGCCCAGGGCGAGGCATCCGTTCAGGATCCGACCGCATGACTCGCCCCGGCCGACCCCGTCCCTCCATCACTTGACGCGTCCGGTATGGACCTTTCCGCAGGTGGCAGAGTGGTCACCGGAACATCGCACGCACGGCGAGAACAGCCTTGGGAGAGAAGTCCGTTGAACTCCGGAACCCCGGTCCCCGACAGCTATTACGAGCGCATCGACGAGCACCGCTACAAGCCCACGGCCCACGCGGGCGGCGCCTGGGACCCGGACGAGCTGCACTTCAGCCCGCTCGGCGGGCTCGTCGTCCACGCCATCGAGCGTGAGTTGGCGGCGCGGCCGGACAACGGGCTCGTGATGGCGCGGATCAGTTACGACATCCTGGGCCGGCTCGCCCTCGACGAGTGCGAGATCCGGGTGGAGGTCGTCCGCCCCGGCCGCACGATCGAGCTGGTCGAGGCCGTGGTGCTGGTCGCCGACCGCCCGGTGGTGCGGGCCCGCGCCTGGTTCCTCGCCACGGTCGACACCGCCGCCGTCGCGGGCGGCCCCGACGAACGCCTCACGCCTCCCGAGGAGTTGGCCCCCTGGGAGATGAGCGCGCTGTGGCCCGGCGGATACATCGCCTCCGTGGACGTACGACCGCTCGCGCCGCCCCGGCCGGGCCGTACGACCGCCTGGATCTCCACCCGGCACGCCCTCGTCGCCGGCGAGCCCAGCAGCCCGCTCGCGTCCTACCTCGCGCTCGTCGACACCGCGAACGGCATCGCCGTACGCCAGCCGCCGACCGCCTGGATCTACCCGAACGTCGACCTGACCGTCCACCTGCACCGCCAACCCGAGGGAAACTGGACCGGGTTGGACACGACGGTCACCTTCGGTCCCACCGGGCAGGGCCTGACCAGCACCGTGCTGCACGACGTCCACGGCCCGGTGGGACACGCGCTCCAGATGCTCACCGTGCGGCCCGTGCCGGAGCAGTGACCGCGCTCGTGATCAATACAGCTAGCGCGCGGTCCAGCCGCCGTCCACCGTGAGGGTCGTCCCGGTGACGAAGCGGGAGGCGTCGGAGGCGAGGAAGACGGCGGCGCCACCCAGCTCCTCCACGTCACCGACGCGACCCAACGGCGTGCTGTCGACGATGCGTTCACCCCAGCGGCTGGCCAGCAGGCCGGAGCTGAGGTCGGTGTGGAAGTAGCCGGGCGCGAGGGCGTTGACGCGCACCCCGCGGTCGGCCCACTCGACGGCGAGGGACTTGGTGAGGGCCTCGACCCCGCCCTTGCTGGCGGCGTAGGCGGCGATCCGCTCGAAGCCGGTGCGGGCGTGCACCGACGAGACGTTGACGATCGAGCCCGAGCGCTGCTCCAGCATCACCTTGCCGGCCTCGCGGCAGCAGTAGAAGGTGCCCTGGAGATTGACGTCGAGGACCTGCTGCCAGTCCTCGTCGGTGACGCGCTCGCTGCGGGTGAAGTGGGGACTCGTACCGGCGCAGTTGACGACCGCGTCGAGGCGGCCGGTGCCGTCGGTGATGCGCTCGACGATGGTCCGTACGGCGGTGGAGTCGGCGACCGAGCCGGGCAGCACCAGCACCTTGCCACCGTGGGCGGCGAGTTCGGCCTCCAGGCTCTCAAGGTCCGCCGCGGTACGGGCGGTTGCGGCCACGGTGGCACCCGCCTGGGACAGCGCGACGGCGATCGCCCGTCCGAGCCCCTTCCCCGCACCCGTCACCCACACCGTCCTTCCGTCGAGCCGGAGTTGGGCGTTCACGTCCTTCACGTCATTCGATTCCGCCATGGCTCAGCCCTCCGCGGGGATGTCGCGCAGGGTCCGCTTGAGGACCTTGCCGGACGGGGTGCGGGGCAGTTCGTCGACGATGTCGAAGCGGGCCGGCACCTTGAACTTGGCGAGCCGGGCCCGGCAGAACTCCCGCAGTTCCTCCGCTCCGGCGCCCTCGCCGGGCCTGAACACCACGAAGGCGCGCGGGACTTCACCCCAGCGGGGATGGTTGAGCCCGACCACGGCGGCCTCCAACACCGCCGGGTGCTCGTACAGCACGCGCTCCACCTCGGGCGTGGCGATGTTCTCGCCGCCCGAGACGATCATGTCTTTCTTGCGGTCGTCGATGTAGAGGAAGCCGTCCTCGTCGACGTGCCCGATGTCGCCGGTGTGGAACCAGCCGTCCCGGAGCGCCGCCGCCGTGGCCTTCTCGTCCCGCCAGTACCCGGCGAAGACCTTGGGCCCGCGCAGGGTGATCTCGCCGAGTTCACCGGCCGGAACCTCATTGCCGCTCTCGTCGACGATCCGCACGCGCGTGTGCGGCACGGGCCGCCCGACCGAGCCCAGCTTGGACAGCGCGTGCTCGCGGTCGAGGAAGGTGTCGCCGGAGACGGTCTCGGTCAGGCCGTAGGCGTCGGCGAACCAGGCGTTGGGGAACGCGGTCATGATGCGCCGGAGCACCGGTTCGGGAGTCTTCTCGCCTCCGCCGAGGATGAAGCGCACCGAGCTGGTGTCGTACTCCTCCCGGTCGGGCACCTCCAGCACCGCGTTGACCATGGCGGGCGCCAGCCACGCATTGGTGACCCGGTGCTTCTCGATCGCGTCCAGCACGCCCTGCGGATCGAACTTCCGCTGGAGTACGACACTCCCGCCCGCGTGCAGCACCCCGAGAGCCGGCATGTCCAGACCGCCCACGTGGTAAAGCGGCCCGCACACCAGCGTGGTGTCCGCCGCCGTCAGCCCGAAGTGGACGATGTGGGCGAGGTTCTTGGCCTGGAGGTTTCCGTAGGTGATGCGGACGCCCTTGGGGCGTGAGGTGGTGCCGGAGGTGTACATGAGCCGCTGGAGATCGTCGAGTTCGACGTCCACGGGCTCCACCCGCTCCCCCTTGTGCCGGGCCAGCAACTCCTCGTAGTCGGTCCACGGCTCCTCGGGCGGCTCGCCCCCGCCGATCAGAATCCGGTGCTCCAGATCCGTCAGACACCCGGCACTGCGTTCCACCGCCCGGACGAACTCCGGCTCGGTGACGATCACCTTGGCCTGGGCGTGGCCCAGGATGTACTGCCACTCCTCTTCCGAGAGGCGGTAGTTGAGCGGCAGGAAGACCGCGCCGAGCCGGTTGGTGGCGTACACCAGCTCCAGGAATTCGGGCTGGTTGTAGAGCAGCAGACCTACGACATCGCCGCGCCCGACGCCCAGCTCGGCCAGGCCCGCCGCCAACTGATTCACGCGCTCGTGCAGTTGACGGACGGTCAGAGAACGCTCGTCCTGGACGACGGCCACGGCGTCGGGCCGCTGCGCCAGGTGGTAATCGAGGATGCTCGCGAAATTGTGCACGGCTCACTCTCGCTCTGTGGTGTTCGGCGCTGAACACGGCTCGACCACGGCTCATGGGGCAAACCGGATCCCGACCGGTCGGTTGCCCACTCACATAATTTAGTGTACCCCTTGGTCTATAAAACCTATGAGCCGCACTTTACGACGGCGCGTGCGCATCGACAACCACCCGAGCGCACGTGCCGCCGCTTCCGCCGACGAGGAGGGTTCTTCGTGCCACGCATCCGGCTCGACACCGACGGACCGGTCGTCACACTCCGCCTCGACAACCCGCCGATGAACGCCTTCGACTCCCTCCAGCGGGAGGAGCTGTCCGCTCGCGTACGCGAGCTGGCGGACTCCCCCGCGGTACGGGCAGTAGTCGTCCACGGCGGCGAACGGCTCTTCGCCGCGGGCGCCGACATCAAGGCCCTGGCCGCGATGGGCCCGGAGGAGATACGAGGCTGGAACCGAGCCCTCCAACGCACCTTCGACGAGGTGGCCCGCCTCCCGATGCCGGTGATCGCGGCGGTCACCGGCTACGCGCTTGGCGGCGGCATGGAACTGGCCCTGGCCGCCGACTACCGGGTGGCGGCGCAGGACGCGGTCTTCGCCCAGCCCGAGGTCCAGCTCGGCATCATGCCGGGCTCGGGCGGCACCCAACGCCTCGCCCGCCTGATCGGCCCGTCCCGCGCGAAGAACCTGTTGATGACCGGCCGCAGGGTGAAGGCGGAGGAGGCGCTACGGCTGGGCCTGGTCGATGAGGTGGTCCCCACGGGCGAGGCCCTGAAGGCCGCCCTGACCTACGCCCGCCAACTGTCCGAGGGCCCACCGGCCGCCCTGGAGGCGATCAAGGAGGCGGTGGACCACGGCACGGACGCGAGCATGGCGGCGGGCCTGGCGCTCGAACGGTCCTTGTTCACAGGGGTGTTCGGCACGGAAGACGCGAGCACGGGCCTCCGCTCATTTCTGGACAAGGGCAAGAAGAACGCCCCTTAAGGGGCGCGGGGAACTGCGCGACCAGCCCCCACCAGGCCCGCAGACGAAACACGACACGAAAGGGGCGGAAAAACATGCACGCACTCGTCTGGCACGGTGCACAGGATCTCCGTTTCGAAGAGGTGGCCGAACCCCCCGACCCCGCCCCGCACGAGGCCGTCATAGAAGTCTCCTGGTGCGGAGTCTGCGGCACAGACCTGCACGAGTTCCTCGAAGGCCCCCACATGATCCG
>NZ_JBLTJC010000089.1:0-33084 GCF_048158785.1 Streptomyces colwelliae
CGCGTCCAGGACGACGGCGCTGGCGATGTTGCCGTACTCGGTGAGGGTGGCCCGGCTGAACCGGAACGCGTGCGGGTCGACCTGAAGGAACTTGCTCAGGTCGTCGAGTATTCGCGGCCCGCCCGCGGGCGCTGCGACTCCTCGCGGCTTCGGCCGCGCGAGCGGGCAGGCACTGTAGAGACAACGGTTTCCCGACCGGGGTAATCCCTAGGCGGTGACAGGCACATGGCACTGGGTTCGACCATGGCCCCGTACGAGTTGCGTTTCGACGCCGGGCGGGTCTGTCTGGATCTCCTCGCGACCACGCATCCCGACGAACGGCTCGACGCACCGGAACCGTTGCGCGCGTGGATCGTCCGATCAGGGCTCGTCCCCGCGGCCACCCCGCTCGCGCACGTCGACTCCGGCTGGCTCGTCGGGTTTCGTGAACTGCGGGGGCAGATCGGGCAGTTGGTGCGCAGAAGTGCCGGTTCCGACGGTCGGCCCTACGACCTCGCCCTCGCCCGCGTCAATGAACTCGCCCGCGCCGCGCCCCCCGCACCCCGTGCCGTACGCGATGAAGAGGGCGTGCTGGTGCGGCAGTTGGACGGGCCGCCGGAGTGCGACGCGCTGCTCGCGGTCATCGCGCGGGACGCCGTGGAACTGCTCACCGATCCCGTCGCGCGGGCCTCGCTGAGGGAGTGCGAAGGGGACAACTGCCCGATCGTCTATCTGGATACGTCCCGGGGACGCCGGAGGCGCTGGTGCTCCAGTGAGGTCTGCGGGAACCGCGAAAGAGTGGCCCGGCATCGTCGGCGCGCGGCGCTCGCCCGAGCCTGAGAATCCCTGACCCGAGTCTGAGAATCCCTTATGCGGCTTCTGTGGAGTGACGGGACGTCAATTGTCGAAGTGATTTCGACAACAGTGCGTTTCACTCCGGCGCGGCACGGGCAGCCCGGGTGATCTTGCTTGTGTGGTGGAAATGTAAAGATCGTACGGTGGGAATGTGCACTCATGTCCCGCTCGTCACGTCACTTCCAAGAAAACTGTCGCCTCACGTTGAACACCCGACCACCCGCCCGCGTACCTCTCCCTGAGCGACCGACTGGGGGAACCCCCGGACACCGGAGGTGGGCGTGCGCAAGGATTCCGTCGTGGCCAATGAACACGCACCGAGGGCCCGACATCGCATGTCCCAGTCCTCGGAACCTGATGAGGAGCTGATGCGTGCCCTGTACCGAGAGCACGCCGGACCCTTGCTCGCCTATGTGTTGCGGCTCGTCGCCGGGGACCGGCAGCGTGCCGAGGACGTGGTGCAGGAGACGCTCATCCGGGCCTGGAAGAACGCCGGCCAGCTCAATCGGGCGACCGGATCGGTACGACCCTGGCTTGTGACGGTGGCACGGCGCATCGTCATCGACGGTCACCGCAGCCGGCAGGCCCGGCCGCAGGAGGTGGACCCGTCGCCGCTGGAGGTCATCCCCGCGGAGGACGAGATCGACAAGGCGTTGTGGCTGATGACACTGTCGGACGCGCTGGACGACCTGACCCCGGCCCACCGGGAGGTGCTCGTCGAGACGTACTTCAAGGGGCGTACCGTCAATGAGGCGGCCGAGACGCTTGGCATCCCCAGTGGCACGGTGCGCTCAAGGGTGTTCTACGCCCTTCGATCGATGAAACTTGCTCTGGAGGAGCGGGGGGTGACGGCATGAGCATTTACGGGGGATACGGAACGGGTAGTCCAGGTTCCATGCAGGGATCTCAGGGCTCGAACGAACACGAGACCGTCGGCGCCTACGCCCTCGGAATTCTCGATGACGCCGAAGCAACCGCTTTCGAGGCCCATCTCGCCACCTGTGAATGGTGCGCCCAGCAGCTCGACGAGCTGGCCGGGATGGAACCGATGCTGGCGGCGCTCGCGGATCTGCCGGGCTCCGGCACCCCCGCGATCGGTGAGTCCCTGTCCGCGAAACCCAGTCCACGGCTGGTGGAGCGGCTGGTCGACGACGTCGGTGACCGCAGGGCCCTGAAGCGGCGGCGCAGTTTCTACATGATCGCCGCTGCGGCGGCCCTGATCATCGCGGGACCGCTGGCCGTCATCGCCGTCAACGGCGGTAACGACTCGGGCGGCAGTGGCAACGTGGCCGTGTCCACCGCGAAGACCACCTTCGACACTTTGTCCGACAAGGTCTCCGCGACGGACAAGACCACCAAGGTCAGCGCGACCGTGGCGATGTCCAAGAAGGACTGGGGCACCCTCGGGGTCGTCGAGCTCAAGAACGTCAAGGGCCCCCTGAAGTGCTCCCTGATCGCCGTCGGCAAGAACGGCGAGCGCGAGACCATGAGCTCCTGGTCGGTCCCGGCCTGGGGTTACGGCATCGCGAACGCCACGAAGGCGGAGGCCAAGAGCCCGCTCTACGCCCAGGGCGGAGCGGCCCTCACGCCGAACGAGATCGACCACTTCGAGGTCATGACCTTCGACGGCAAGAAGCTCGTGCAAGTGGACGCGTAAGCGTGTAGCAACTGGCCGATGTGGCCTGTGGGGTCCGGAACGCGGCAGGTGCGCGTGCCGGGCCCCGCGTCTTTGTCAAGATCCACTCGGCAGGCCCCTCGCTACGGAGGCTTTCTTTCGCGTACGGTTGACGGCTGCCCAGCACGTCAGAAGGGGGCCCGGTGGCCGCACAGGCTCAACAGGAGACCGCGCTCGACACGGTGTCCGACAAATCCGCCCAGGATTCACTACGGGACCGGGAGATCAGCGTCGAACAGGCACACCTGGACCGGGTGTACCGGCGGCTCGAAGAGAAGATCCACGAGGCCGAGTTCCTCATGAACGACGCGGCCAAGCGCGGCCAGGTCGGCACGCCCGGCGCGCTCGCCGAACGGGACGCACAGGTGTTCCGCGCCGGTATCCACCTCAACCGGCTCAACAACGAGTTCGAGGACTTCCTCTTCGGCAGGATCGACCTCCTGCTCGGCAAGGACGGCAAGAAGGGACCCGACGGCGCCTACACCGCCGTGGAACCGGCCGAAGGCGCTGTCCGGGACGACAGCACCGCCGACATCGCCGAGACCCTGCACATCGGACGGATCGGGGTCCTGGACTCCGAGTACGCGCCGCTGGTCATCGACTGGCGGGCGCCCGCCGCGGCGCCCTTCTACCGGTCGACACCGGTCGACCCCGGGCGTGTCGTACGGCGCCGGGTCATCCGGTCCAAGGGCCGCCGGGTCCTCGGGGTCGAGGACGACCTGATGCGGCCGGAGCTGACCGCCTTCCTCGACGACGAGCAGCTCGCCGTCATCGGCGACGGCGCCCTCATGGCCGCGCTCGGCCAGGCCCGCAGCCACACCATGCGCGACATCGTGGCGTCCATCCAGGCCGAGCAGGACCTGGTGATCCGCGCCCCCGCCGCCTCGGTGACGTATGTCGAGGGCGGCCCGGGCACCGGCAAGACGGCCGTCGCCCTGCACCGCGCCGCCTACCTGCTCTACCAGGACCGGCGCCGCTACGCGGGCGGCATCCTCATCGTCTCGCCGACCCCGCTGCTCGTCGCGTACACGGAGGGCGTCCTGCCGTCCCTCGGCGAGGAGGGCCAGGTCGCCATCCGGGCGATCGGTTCGCTCGTCGACGGCGCCGAGGCCACCCTGTACGACTCCCCGGCCGTGGCCCGCGCCAAGGGCTCGTACCGCATGCTCCGTGTACTGCGGAAGGCCGCGCGCGGCGCCCTGGAGGTGAACGATTCGCCGACCCGGCTCAGAGTGGTGGCGTTCGGCCGTCGCCTCGAACTGGAGGCCGCCGACCTGGAGCGCGTCCGGCAGAACGCGCTCAGCGGTACGGCCCCGGTCAACATGCTGCGGCCGCGCGCCCGCAAGCTGCTCCTGGACGCCCTCTGGGAGCGCTCCGGTTCGGCCGGCCGGCACACGGACCCCGAACTGGCCGCCGAGCTGCGCTCGTCCTTCGACGAGGACATCGCGAGCGAGGACGACTTCATCGCGTTCCTCGACGCCTGGTGGCCCGAACTCACCCCGCGCGCCGTCCTGGAGTCCATGTCCGACGAGCGCAAGCTCGGCCGCTGGGCCCGGCGCATCCTCAACCCCGGCGAGGTCCGCAGGGTCGCCCGCGCGCTGAAGCGGGACGGACTCTCGGTCCACGACGTCGCGATCCTCGACGAACTCCAGGCGACCCTCGGCACCCCGGCCCGCCCCCGCAAGCGGCGCGACCTGGACCCGCTGGACCACCTCACCGGCCTGGAGGAGCTGATGCCCGTACGCGAGGAGTCGCAGCGCGAACGGGCCGAGCGGCTCGCCCAGGAGCGCGTCGAGTACGCGCACGTCATCGTGGACGAGGCCCAGGACCTCACCCCGATGCAGTGGCGCATGGTCGGCCGCCGCGGCCGGCACGCCACCTGGACGGTCGTAGGAGATCCGGCCCAGTCCTCCTGGTCCGACCCCGACGAGGCGGCCGAGGCCCGCGACGAGGCCCTCGGCTCCCGCCCCCGCCGCCGCTTCACCCTCACGGTCAACTACCGCAACCCCGCCGAGATCGCGGAACTGGCGGCGAAGGTCCTGGCCCTCGCGATGCCCGGCTCCGAGTCGCCGTCAGCGGTCCGTTCGACGGGAGTGAAGCCCCACTTCGCCGTCGTACGGAACTCGCTCTCCGAGTCCGTCCGCGCGGAGGCCGCCCGGCTGCTCGACCGGGTCGACGGCACCGTCGGCGTGGTCGTCGCCATGAACCGCCGCGAGGAGGCCCGCCGTTGGCTCACCGGCCTCGGCGACCGGGTCGTAGCCCTCGGCAGCCTGGAGGCCAAGGGGCTCGAATACGACGCGACGGTCGTCGTCTCGCCGGCGGAGATCGCCGACGAGTCGCCCGCCGGGCTCCGTGTCCTGTACGTCGCCCTCACCCGCGCGACCCAGCAGCTCACGGTCGTCTCGGCCGAGCGGGACGAGCCGGACGCGAACGGGGTGCCGGACCTTCTCAGGGACTGATCGCGGGGTGCTTCATATGAACTCTCGGGATGGGAATGGTCTTACGGGATCTGTTTGTTAGCCTGGATGTGACACCGGCCCGATCCAAGCCCCCGGGCCCAACCTTCGTCGCTTAGAGCGACCACTTGCCGCGAGGCGAGCATGGCGGGTCGGTGTCATTGCTTGTCAGAGAGGTCCCCGTCACGGGAAAAGTGACGGGGACCTCTTTTTCTTGCGAACAAAACGTTCGCAATCGGGGGTGGCTAACGCCTACCCGGTAGTAGGTGCGACCATCGGAACGCGTACTCAGCTCAACGGTGAAAGCAGAGGAAGTCGGCCATGGCTACGGCGCCCAGCGTCTCCTACTCGATCACGGTCCGTCTGGAGGTGCCCGCGAGCGGAACGGCGGTCTCCCAGATCACCACGGCCGTGGAGTCCCACGGAGGCTCGGTGACCGGCCTCGACGTGACCGCCTCCGGCCACGAGAAGCTCCGGATCGACGTCACCATCGCGGCGACGTCCACGGCCCACGCCGACGAGATCGTCCAGCAGCTGCGCGGCATCGAGGGCGTCACGCTGGGCAAGGTCTCGGACCGTACGTTCCTCATGCACCTCGGCGGCAAGATCGAGATGCAGTCCAAGCACCCGATCCGCAACCGTGACGACCTCTCCATGATCTACACCCCGGGTGTCGCCCGCGTGTGCATGGCGATCGCGGAGAACCCCGAGGACGCGCGCCGCCTCACCATCAAGCGCAACACCGTCGCGGTCGTGACGGACGGCTCGGCGGTCCTGGGTCTGGGCAACATCGGCCCGATGGCCGCCATGCCGGTCATGGAGGGCAAGGCGGCCCTCTTCAAGCGCTTCGCCGACATCGACGCCTGGCCGCTCTGCCTGGACACCCAGGACACCGACGAGATCGTCGCGATCGTCAAGGCGATCGCCCCGGGCTTCGCCGGCATCAACCTGGAGGACATCTCCGCGCCGCGCTGCTTCGAGATCGAGGCCCGGCTGCGCGAGGCCCTCGACATCCCCGTCTTCCACGACGACCAGCACGGCACCGCGATCGTGGTCCTCGCCGCATTGACGAACGCGCTGCGGGTCGCCGGCAAGGGCATCGGCGACATCCGGGTCGTCATGTCCGGCGCGGGCGCGGCCGGTACGGCCATCCTCAAGCTGCTGATCGCCGCCGGCGTCAAGAACGCGGTCGTCGCCGACATCCACGGTGTCGTGCACGCCGGCCGCGAGGACCTGGTGGACGCCAAGCCCGACTCGCCGCTGCGCTGGATCGCCGACAACACCAACCCGGACGGCCTCACGGGCACCCTGAAGGAGGCCGTGCGCGGCGCCGACGTCTTCGTCGGCGTCTCCGCCCCGAACGTCCTCGACGGCGACGACGTGGCCGCGATGGCCGACGGCGCGATCGTGTTCGCGCTCGCGAACCCCGACCCCGAGGTCGACCCCACGATCGCCCGTCAGACGGCGGCTGTTGTGGCCACCGGCCGCTCGGACTTCCCGAACCAGATCAACAACGTGCTGGTCTTCCCGGGTGTCTTCCGCGGTCTGCTGGACGCGCAGTCCCGCACCGTCAACACCGAGATGATGCTCGCCGCGGCGACCGCACTCGCGAACGTGGTGACCGAGGACGAGCTGAACGCGAACTACATCATCCCCAGCGTCTTCAACGACAAGGTCGCCGGCGCGGTCGCGGGCGCGGTGCGCGACGCGGCGAAGGCGGCGGGAGCGGCGGCGGCCTCGACGGCGACCTCCGCGTCGTAGACCACCCGTCCTGGATGCGTCCTGGACCCGTCCTGGAGCTTCGAACGGCGTATGTGCGGCGGTTGTGAGGATCGCCACGGCCGCTCATACATCGGCGCGTCGCGGAACCCGGGGCCTTCGGCGGCCGTTTATCGTGGCGGCCAGGTTTCGGGCCTTCCAGGCCCGGCCCTCGCTGCCGGGAGCCGACGGAGCGTCACCACGCAGAGGGCGTGGCGCTCTTCGTGTGACTCCCAAGGGTGTTCTCGCGACTCCTACGGGTGCCGGATTGGCTTTCCCGCCGCAGGTAGGGGCAGGATGCGTCTTCGGGCGCGAGGGTCTGGACGACGGACCCGGGTCCGGGGACTCACCGAGGACCCTGGCAGCATCGGCTTCACCGTGCCCGATATGCGGCTCCGCCGCGTGGCACGCCTCAACGGCAAGAAGAACACGGGAGTAACAACATGAACCGCAGTGAGCTGGTGGCCGCGCTGGCCGACCGTGCCGAGGTGACCCGCAAGGACGCCGACGCCGTTCTGGCCGCCTTCGCCGAGACCGTCGGCGAGATCGTCTCCAAGGGCGACGAGAAGGTCACCATCCCCGGCTTCCTGACCTTCGAGCGCACCCACCGTGCCGCTCGCACCGCGCGCAACCCGCAGACCGGCGACCCGATCAACATCCCCGCCGGTTACAGCGTCAAGGTGTCCGCGGGCAGCAAGCTCAAGGAAGCCGCCAAGGGTAAGTAGTCCTTCGCGTACGCGACGGGATTGCGTACGAGGCTGAAGTAACGCGAATGGGGCGGCCACCCGGTCAGGGTGGCCGCCCCATCGTCGTACAACCGGCTGCTAGCCGAGAGCCTTGCCCGGGAGTTCGACCTTCGCGCCCAGCTCCATGAGCTTCTCCATGAAGTTCTCGTAGCCGCGGTTGATGAGGTCGATGCCGTGGACGCGGGACGTGCCCTGGGCCGCCAGCGCCGCGATGAGGTACGAGAAGCCGCCGCGGAGGTCGGGGATGACCAGGTCGGCGCCCTGGAGGCGGGTCGGGCCCGAGACGACCGCCGAGTGGAGGAAGTTGCGCTGGCCGAAGCGGCAGTGGGAGCCGCCGAGGCACTCGCGGTAGAGCTGGATGTGAGCGCCCATCTGGTTGAGCGCGGAGGTGAAGCCCAGCCGGGACTCGTAGACCGTCTCGTGCACGATGGAGAGGCCCGTCGCCTGCGTGAGCGCGACGACCAGCGGCTGCTGCCAGTCCGTCTGGAAGCCCGGGTGCACGTCCGTTTCGAGCGCGATGGACTTCAACTGGCCGCCGGGGTGCCAGAAGCGGATGCCCTCGTCGTCGATCGCGAAGGCACCGCCCACCTTCCGGTAGGTGTTGAGGAACGTCATCATCGAGCGCTGCTGCGCGCCCCGGACGTAGATGTTGCCCTCGGTCGCCAGCGCCGCGGACGCCCAGGACGCGGCCTCCAGGCGGTCCGGGAGGGCCGCGTGGGTGTAGCCGCCGAGCGAGTCCACACCGGTGATGCGGATCGTGCGGTCGGTGTCCATGGCGATGATCGCGCCCATCTTCTGCAGTACGCAGATGAGGTCCTCGATCTCCGGTTCCACGGCCGCGTTGGCGAGTTCGGTGACACCCTCCGCCAACACCGCCGTCAGCAGCACCTGTTCGGTCGCGCCGACGGACGGGTACGGCAGCTGGATCTTCGTACCGCGCAGCCGCTGCGGGGCCTCCAGGTACTGGCCGTCCGCGCGCTTCTCGATCTTCGCGCCGAACTGCCGCAGCACCTCGAAGTGGAAGTCGATCGGCCGGCCGCCGATGTCACAGCCGCCCAGACCCGGGATGAACGCGTGCCCGAGCCGGTGCAGCAGCGGACCGCAGAACAGGATCGGGATGCGCGACGAGCCCGCGTGGGCATCGATGTCGGCGACGTTGGCGCTCTCGACGTGCGACGGATCGAGCACCAGCTCGCCCGGCTCCTCACCCGGACGGACCGTCACCCCGTGCAGTTGCAGGAGTCCGCGTACGACACGAACGTCACGGATGTCCGGAACGTTGCGCAGTCGACTTGGCTCACTGCCCAGCAGGGCGGCGACCATGGCCTTGGGTACGAGGTTCTTCGCACCGCGGACACGGATCTCGCCCTCGAGCGGGGTTCCGCCGTGGACAAGCAGTACGTCGTCTGAGCCGTTGACGGTCATGAATCTCGCGTTCCGTGGAGTTGGGCAGGGGCCGAAGACGTAAGCGTAATGGCCGCCCACCCCCCTCCCGTAAGCCCGAGGACCGCTCAGCCACGTCATAGCTGTGTCACAACACGAACCGTTCTCAATCGGGCACATGGGGTCACGGAGGTGATGTGTGCGCCGGGGGTGCCTCCTTCTGCCCTGAGCTGCATTCACTCCCGAACCCGCATTGCCTCCCCCTTCACGGGGAAGATGCGGGATCATGTCTCGCATGACCGAGGTGTCCTCGCTCACAGGGCGGTTGCTCGTGGCAACACCCGCCCTGGCGGACCCGAACTTCGACCGCGCGGTGGTGCTCCTTCTCGACCACGACGAGGAGGGCTCCCTCGGTGTCGTCCTCAACCGCCCGACTCCTGTGGACGTCGGCGACATCCTGGAGGGCTGGGCGGATCTCGCCGGTGACCCGGGCGTCGTCTTCCAGGGCGGCCCGGTCCAGCTGGACTCGGCCCTCGGCGTCGCCGTCATCCCGGGCGGCGCGGCCGGCGAGCGCGCCCCGCTCGGCTGGCGGCGCGTGCACGGCGCGATCGGACTCGTCGACCTGGAGGCCCCGCCGGAGCTGCTGGCCGCGGCGCTCGGCTCGCTGCGGATCTTCGCCGGGTACGCCGGCTGGGGACCCGGGCAGCTGGAGGACGAACTGGTGGACGGCGCCTGGTACGTCGTCGAGTCGGAGCCCGGTGACGTCTCCTCGCCGTCCCCGGAGAGACTCTGGCGCGAGGTGCTGCGCCGCCAGCGCAGTGAGCTGGCGATGGTGGCGACGTATCCGGACGACGCTTCCCTGAACTGAACGACCCTTCGCGGAACTGATGCCGGTGGGCTTCAGTACCCTTGGCCGTATGAGCACTCTTGAGCCCGAGCGCGGGACTGGTACGGGGACCCTCGTAGAGCCGACGCCCCAGGTGTCGCACGGCGACGGGGACCATGAGCGCTTCGCCCATTACGTCCAGAAGGACAAGATCATGGCGAGCGCCCTCGACGGCACTCCCGTGGTGGCGTTGTGCGGGAAGGTCTGGGTGCCGGGCCGCGACCCGAAGAAGTACCCGGTGTGTCCCATGTGCAAGGAGATCTACGAGTCCATGGGCTCGGGTGGCGACGGGGACAAGGGCAAGGGCGGCGGCGACAAGTAGCCGTTCGGCCGGTCTGACTTCGTAAGGCCCTCGGGGCGCGCTTCGGCGTGCCCCGAGGGCCTTTTGCGTGTTTCGACGGCTTTTCGGCGGGCTTTCGCGTGTCACGAAGTGGTTGAGACCTCTTGTGGCCGCGTTCATCTACTCCTTAATCTCCGTGGTGTTGTGCAGAGCGAAACGCCCATTGCATATGTTGCAACGCACGCCCGGATTCCCGGAGGAACGCTCCATGAAGCTCGCCCCCAGATTCGCCGTACTCGTGGCGGCCGCCGCTGTCGTCGCCGGCTGCGCGCCCCAGACCTCCGACAACTCGTCCTCCGACAAGGACGACCAGAGCGGCACCCTGCGGGTGTGGCTCTTCCAGGAGGTCGGCAACGACCCGAAGGCGAAGGTCGTCGACTCCGTGGTCGCCGCCTTCGAGAAGGCGCACAAGGACACCAAGGTCGACGTGGAGTACATCCCGATCGACACCCGCGCCCAGCGCGTGAAGGCCGCCTTCAACGACCCGAAGTCCGCGCCCGACGTCATGGAGTACGGCAACACCGACACGGCCGGCTACGTCCATGACGGCGGACTCCTCGACGTCACCAAGGACTTCGGCGCCTGGAGCGAGGCCAAGGACACCGACCCGACGGCGAAGCAGTCCGTCACGGTCGACGGCAAGATGTACGGCTCCCCGTTCTACGTCGGCGTCCGCGCCCTGTACTACCGCACCGACGTCTTCAAGGACCTGGGTCTGCAACCCCCCAAGACCATGGCCGAGTTGGCCGCCACCGCCCGCAAGATCCACAAGGCGAAGTCCGACCTCTACGGCCTCGTCGTCGGCGGTGCGTACACGTACGGCGCGATGCCCTTCGTCTGGGCCAACGGCGGTGAACTCGCCACGGCCAAGGGGGGTTCGGGGGGCTCGTACACCTCCGCGATCGACAGTGCCGCCGCGCAGAAGGGCATCAAGGCGTACACCTCGCTCTTCACGAGCGACAACTGTCCCGCCGCCAAGTGCGCGGTGATGGGCGGCAACGACACGATCACCGCGTTCGCGGCCGGCAAGGCGGGGATGGCGATCGGGGGCGACTTCAGCCACACGGCTGTCGAGGCGGGCAAGGTCAAGGGCAAGTACGCGGTGGTGCCGTTGCCGGGGGTCGCGTCCGGGTCTGTCGCTCCCGCGTTCGCCGGGGGCAACAACATCGGTGTCCTGAAGAGCACGTCGCACCGCACGCTCGCGGTCGACCTCATGGAGCAGCTCACCTCGAAGAAGACGCAGGCGTCCATGTTCGACGCGATGGGGTTCCTGCCCACGTTCACCGATGTGCGGGATGCGGCTGCGGCGAAGGTGCCGTTCGAGAAGCCGTTCGTGGAGACGTTGGCTGCGGGGACGAAGTTCGTTCCCGCGTCGCCTGGTTGGTCGGAGATCGACTCGTCGTTGGTGTTGCCGACGATGCTGCAAGAGGTCATCAGCGGGAAGAAGAGTGTGGCTGCGGCTTCGGGGGATGCGGCGAAGAAGATGAACTCAGCGTTTAGCTCCGCGGGTTGACCGGTGGCGCCTAATAGCTCGGTTGTTGTGGAGCGTTCGCGGGTGCGGGGGCGTCGTGGCTTGTCGCGCAGTTCCCCGCGCCCCTTGGGTGGGGGGAGTGTGCCTTGGATTTATCTTGCCCCCGCTCTTGTCGTCCTTGGTGGGTTGCTCGTCTACCCCATCTATCAGCTCGGGTTGATCTCCTTCTTCCAGTACACGCAGGCCCAGGTCAGTGGTGGGGAGCCGACGACCTTCGAAGGGTTCGGGAACTACTCCGCGCTCTTCTCGGACAGTCAGTTCTGGCAAGTGCTGGTGGCCACCGTGTTGTTCGCGGGGGCCTGTGTCGTCTCGACGCTCGCTGTTGGGTGTGCGTTGGCGGTGTTGCTCACGCGCGTGCGTGCCCTGCCCCGACTCGTCTTGATGCTGGCCGCGTTGGGGGCGTGGGCCACGCCTGCCGTCACCGGGTCGACCGTCTGGTTGTTGCTCTTCGATCCGGACTTCGGGCCCGTCAACCGGATTCTCGGGCTCGGGGACCACTCCTGGACGTACGGGCGGCTGAGCGCGTTCTTCCTTGTGCTGCTCGAAGTGGTGTGGTGCTCCTTCCCGTTCGTGATGGTGACGGTCTACGCCGGGATCCGTGCCGTGCCCTCCGAGGTGCTGGAGGCCGCCGCGCTGGACGGGGCCTCGCAGTGGCGGATCTGGCGGTCCGTGCTGACGCCGATGCTGCGGCCGATCCTGACCGTCGTCACCATCCAGTCCGTCATCTGGGACTTCAAGGTCTTCACCCAGATCTACGTCATGACCAACGGCGGCGGCATCGCGGGCCAGAACCTCGTCCTGAACGTGTACGCCTACCAACAGGCGTTCGCGTCCTCGAAGTACAGCCTCGGCTCGGCGATCGGTGTCGTCATGCTGCTGATGCTGCTCGCCGTCACGCTGGTCTATCTGCGCCTGCTGCGCAGGCAGGGGGAGGAGCTGTGAGTCTGCTTCGCGGTCTTGTACGACGGCCCTGGCGGCTCGCGGCCGAGGCCTCCGCGCTGCTGATCGCGGTCGTCGTCGCCTTCCCCCTCTATTGGATGGTGCTCAGCGCCTTCAAACCGGCCGGGGAGATCGAGTCGAGCGAGCCCCGGCCGTGGACGCTCGCGCCCTCTCTGGACTCGTTCCGGCGCGTGTTCGGGCAGCAGGAATTCGGCCGTTACTTCGTCAACAGCCTTGTCGTGGCGTGCTCGGTGGTCATCGTCTCGGCACTGATCGCCTTTCTCGCCGCGACCGCGGTGACGCGATTCCGGTTCCGCTTCCGGACCACCCTCCTGATCATGTTCCTGGTGGCCCAGATGGTGCCCGTGGAAGCGCTGACGATCCCCCTGTTCTTCACCATGCGGGGGCTCGGGCTGCTGAACACCCTGGGGTCGCTGATCCTGCCCCAGATCGCGTTCTCGCTGCCGTTCGCGATCTGGATGCTGCGGGGGTTCGTGAAAGCCGTACCGGACGCGCTGGAGGAGGCCGCGTACATCGACGGGGCGAGCCGGACGCGATTCCTGTGGCAGATCCTTTTCCCGCTCGTCTTCCCGGGGTTGGTGGCGACGAGCGTGTTTTCCTTCATCTCGGCCTGGAACGACTTCCTCTTCGCCAAGTCCTTCATCATCAGCGACACTTCCCAGTCGACCCTGCCGATGGCCCTGTTGGTCTTCTACAAGCCCGACGATCCCGACTGGGGCGGGGTCATGGCGGCCTCCACGGTGATGACGATTCCGGTGCTGGTGTTCTTCGTACTCGTGCAGCGACGTCTGGTCTCGGGGCTGGGCGGAGCGGTTAAGGACTGACGTGACCGAACTGATTCCTCAGCCCGGCAGTGTTGCCGCCGGTTCCGGCGAGGTGCGGCTGACGAAGCGCTCCAAGCTCTACGCCGGCGACGCGACGGAAGGCGTCGGCAGCTGGCTGCGCACCGCCCTCCAGCAGGCCACCGGTCTGCCGCTGCACGAGGGGCGGGAGCTCGACGACGCCTGCGACGACGGCATCGGGCTCCAACTCGACCCCGCACTCGGCCCCGAGGAGTACCGCCTCGTCAGCGACTCGAACGGGATCTTCATCGAGGGCGGCAGTCCGGCCGGTGTCTTCTGGGGCGCCCAGACGCTGCGTCAACTCCTCGGCCCCGACGCGTATCGCAGGGCTCCGCTCGACCGCGACCGCACCTGGGCCGTGCCCCACCTCACGATCCAGGACACCCCCCGCTTCGGCTGGCGCGGCCTCATGCTCGACGTCGCCCGGCACTTCATGCCCAAGGAAGGTGTCCTGCGCTACCTGGATCTGATGGCGGCGCACAAACTCAACGTCTTCCACTTCCACTTGACGGACGACCAGGGCTGGCGGGTGGAGATCGAGCGGTACCCGAAGCTCACCGAGATCGGTTCCTGGCGGGCGCGCACGAAATTCGGCCACCGTGCCTCACCGCTGTGGGACGACAAGCCCCACGGCGGCTACTACACGCGGGACGACATCCGCGAGATCGTCGCCTACGCCGCCGAGCGGCATATCACCGTGGTCCCCGAAATCGACGTACCGGGACACTCGCAGGCCGCCATCGCCGCGTATCCGGAACTCGGCAACACCGACGTCATCGACACCAACTCCCTCTCCGTCTGGGACACCTGGGGCATCAACCCGAACGTACTCGCCCCCACTGACAACACCCTGCGCTTCTACGAGGGGGTGTTCGAGGAACTCCTGGAGCTGTTCCCCTCGGAGTTCATTCACGTCGGCGGTGACGAATGCCTCAAGGACCAGTGGAAGCAGTCGGCGACCGCGCAGGCCCGCATCGAGGAACTCGGGCTCTCGGACGAGGACGAGTTGCAGTCGTGGTTCATCGGACACTTCGACAAGTGGCTCTCCGCGCGGGGGAGAAGGCTCGTCGGCTGGGACGAGATCCTGGAGGGCGGTCTCGCGGACGGGGCGGTCGTGTCGTCCTGGCGTGGTTACGAGGGCGGGATCACCGCAGCCCGCGCGGGCCACGATGTCGTCATGTGCCCTGAACAGCACGTGTACTTGGACTGGCGGCAGGCCCCCGGCGAGGACGAGCCGGTGCCGATCGCCCATGTGCGCACCCTGGAGGACGTCTACCGCTTCGAGCCGGTTCCGGAGCAGCTCGGCGAGGACGAGGCCCGTCATGTGCTGGGCGCGCAGGCCAACGTGTGGACCGAGGTGATGGAGGACCACGCACGCGTGGACTACCAGACGTTCCCCCGGCTCGCGGCGTTCGCCGAGGTCGCCTGGAGCGCTCTTCCGGCGCCCGCGGAACGGGACTTCGCCGACTTCGAGCGCCGGATGGCCGCCCACTATCCGCGCCTCGACGCCCTGGGTGTCGCCTACCGTCCGCCCACCGGACCACTGCCGTGGCAGCGACGCCCCGGAGTGCTCGGACGACCCAAGGACGGCCCGCCCCCGAACGCGTAGAACAGGGAAGGGAAAAAGACCCCAAGAGTCACCGTTGAGTGGCAATTCGCGCGTACCGGTGATGCCGTACGAAAACGGACCATCTCCCTGGTGAGATGGGCGAATGCCTCCTAGCGGACCCCCGCGTTCGGGTCTTGCGAAGATGTGCCAGAGTTGCCACGTCCGCCCTGTCAGCACGTACCGTACGGCAGCAACAGGTGGGACCAGGTGGGGCAGCGGGAAGGGGCAGCCGGTTTGACCACGCACGCACCGCAGGCGGGGCAGTCCGTCACGCTGCCCACAACGCTGGACGAGGCCGTGGCGGCGCTCACGGCCCTGCCCACGGCCGTTCCCGTGGCCGGCGGCACCGACCTCATGGCGGCCGTCAACTCGGGGCAGCTCAGGCCCAGCGCGCTGGTCGGTCTCGGGCGGATCAGCGAGATCCGCGGGTGGCAGTACCAGGACGGGCACGCGCTGCTCGGCGCGGGGCTCACGCATGCCCGCATGGGCCGCCCGGACTTCGCCGCCCTCATCCCGGCGCTCGCCGCCTCCGCGCGTGCGGCGGGCCCGCCGCAGATCCGCAACGCGGGCACCCTGGGCGGCAACATCGCCTCGGCCGCGCCCACCGGGGACGCGCTGCCCGTACTGGCCGCCCTGGAGGCGACGCTGATCATCGCGGGCCAGGACGGAGCCCGCCGGGAGATCCCGGTGTCGCACCTCCTGGCCGGTGTCGAGATGCTGCGCGGCGGCGAACTCATCGGCTTCGTGCGCGTGCCGCTGCTGCACGCCCCGCAGGTCTTCCTGAAGGCCACCGGCAGGACAGGACCCGGGCGCTCGGTCGCGTCCGTCGCGGTCGTCCTCGACCCCGCCCGCCGCGGGGTCAGGTGCGCCGTCGGAGCCATAGCGCCGATGCCGCTCAGACCGCTGGACGCCGAACAGTGGGTGGCCCGGCTGATCGACTGGGACAACAGCCGCACGATCGTCCCCGAGGCGCTGAGCGCCTTCGGGGAGTACGTCGCCGCGGCCTGCATCCCCGACCCGGTACCGGCCGAGGACGGCTCCGTGGAACAGCTTCCGCCCGCGGTACTGCACCTGCGGCGCACCGTCGCCGCACTGGCCCGACGAGCACTCGGGAGGGCGCTGTCGTGACCGACGACCAGCACGGAGAGGGCACCCCTCAGGGCGGCGGACGCTGGGACCCGCTGCCCCAGGGCGACTACGACGACGGTGCCACGGCCTTCGTGAAACTCCCCGAAGGGGGCATCGACGCCCTCCTGGCCGCCCCGGGGCACGGCTATGTGCCGCCGCCCATAACGGCCACCCCCGCCCCGGACGCCGACCCTTCGGGCACCGGCTCCTGGGCGGTGCCCGCCGAGGGCGTCCAGTGGCCCGACCCGAACGCCCTACCGCAGCAGGGGACGGCCGGGGGCGACCAGTTCTCGTACCGCCCCGGGTCCACCGGGCAGTGGACCTTCCAGGACACCAACGCGCCGGACGCTGGCGCGGCTCCCGGTGGCGACGTGACCGGGGAGTGGTCGATTCCGGTGGCCGGTGGTGATCTCCCGGACGAATCGGGCGAGTTCACCACGTCGGCCCTGGTCGAGCAGTGGGGCGGCACCCCGCCGGCCACCCTGCCCGGCGGCGCGCCCGCGCCCTGGGCGACGGACGGCGCGGGCCAGAACTGGGCACAGCAGGCGTCCGGTGCGGATGTCGCCGAGCGGCCCGGGACCCGCACGGACGGGCACGGCATGGAACACCCGGCCGACCGGTCGGGGACGGGCGCGACCGGCGAGGTGTCGGCGCAGGCCGCCACCCGGCCGCCCACCGAGGCGACCCGGCAGCCGTACGGCGAACCCGGCGACCCGTACGCGCACACCCGGACCGACGCCGCCGGCGACCCCTACGGCGACGCGCGCGCCGACCGCCACGACGACACCGCCGCCGAACTCGCCGTGGACGACGCACAGTCGGCTCATGGGAGCGATGCGGCGGGCGACGACGGCGAAGGGGCCGCGGAGGGCGCTGAGGGGCCCGCTGAGGCGTCCGCGGCGCTCGAAGCGGCAGAGGGTGCCGACGACGCCCCGGAGGCCGCTGAGGCGCCCGTGACGGCCGTCGAACCCGACGCGCCGGACGAGGACGCCGAGCCGGCCCCGAAGATCCCCGGCGAGGAACACCCGCTCGCCTCCTACGTGTTGCGCGTCAACGGCGCCGACCGGCCCGTCACCGACGCCTGGATCGGCGAGTCGCTGCTCTACGTGCTGCGCGAGCGCCTCGGCCTCGCGGGCGCCAAGGACGGCTGCTCGCAGGGCGAGTGCGGGGCCTGCAACGTCCAGGTCGACGGACGGCTCGTCGCCTCCTGCCTGGTCCCCGCCGTCACCGCCGCCGGCTCCGAGGTCCGTACGGTCGAGGGTCTCGCCGTCGAGGGGCAGCCCTCGGACGTGCAGCGGGCGCTCGCCAAGTGCGGTGCCGTGCAGTGCGGTTTCTGCGTGCCCGGCATGGCGATGACCGTGCACGACCTCCTGGAGGGCAACCCCGCGCCCACCGAACTGGAGGCGCGCCAGGCCCTGTGCGGCAACCTGTGCCGCTGCTCCGGCTACCGGGGTGTCCTGGACGCCGTACAGGAAGTCGTCGCCGAGCGCGAGGCGCACGCCGCTGCGTCCGAACCTGAGTCGGACGGCGACGAGGCGCGTATTCCCCACCAGGCGGGGCCCGGGGGCGGTGGCGTCCACCAGTCGGCGTTCGAGTCCCCGCGCACGCAGGACCAGGTGTACGGCCAGGACGGAGGTCAGGCGTGAGCAACGAAGCCGCCACCGCGACCACGGAGGCCGCGCCCGCCCCGGAGCTGCCGGGCCACGGCCTGGGCGCCTCGCTCCCAGCCGCCGACGCCCGCGCCAAGACCGAGGGCACCTTCCCGTACGCGGCCGACCTGTGGGCCGAGGGCCTGCTGTGGGCGGCCGTCCTGCGCTCGCCGCACCCGCACGCGCGCATCGTGTCCGTCGACACGTCCCACGCGCGCGACATGCCGGGTGTACGGGCCGTCATCACCCACGAGGACGTGCCCGGCAGGGACCGCTACGGCCGGGGGACGGCCGACCGTCCGGTGTTCGCCTCCGAGGTCGTGCGCCACCACGGGGAGCCCATCGCCGCGGTCGCCGCCGACCACCCCGACACCGCGCGGATGGCCGCCGCGGCCATCATGGTCGAGTACGAAGTACTCGACCCGGTGACCGACCCCGAGCAGGCCTTTGAGGCCGAGCCGCTGCACCCCGACGGCAACCTGATCCGGCACATCCCGCTGCGCCACGGCGACCCGGACGCGGCCGCCGACATCGTCGTGGAGGGCCTGTACCGCATCGGCCGCCAGGACCCCGCCCCCATCGGCGCCGAGGCCGGTCTCGCCGTGCCCCGCCCCGACGGCGGCGTCGAGCTGTACATCGCCTCCACGGACCCGCACGCCGACCGCGACACGGCCGCCGCCTGCTTCGGCCTGGAGGCCGACCGCGTGAAGGTCGTCGTCACCGGCGTCCCCGGAGCCACCGCCGACCGCGAGGACCAGGGCTTCCAACTCCCGCTCGGACTGCTCGCGTTGAAGACCGGCTGCCCGGTCAAACTCACCGCCACGCGCGAGGAGTCCTTCCTCGGCCACACCCACCGCCACCCCACGCTCCTGCGCTACCGCCACCACGCCGACGAGGACGGCAGGCTGGTCAAGGTCGAGGCCCAGGTGCTGCTCGACGCGGGCGCCTACGCCGACACCTCCTCGGAGGCCCTGGCCGCCGCCGTCTCCTTCGCTTGCGGCCCGTACGTCGTCCCGAACGCCTTCATCGAGGGCTGGGCCGTCCGCACCAACAACCCGCCCTCCGGACACGTGCGCGGCGAGGGCGCCATGCAGGTCTGCGCCGCCTACGAGGCGCAGATGGACAAGCTCGCCAAGAAGCTCGCCATGGACCCGGCCGAACTGCGCCTGCGCAACGCCATGGCCACCGGTGACGTCCTCCCGACCGGCCAGACGGTGACCTGCCCGGCGCCGGTCGCCGAACTCCTCCAGGCCGTACGGGACTTCCCGCTGCCGCAGCTCCCCAAGGACACCCCCGAGGACGAGTGGCTGCTGCCCGGCGGCCCCGAGGGCGCGGGCGAACCGGGCGCGGTGCGCCGGGGCGTCGGCTACGGCCTGGGCATGGTGCACATGCTCGGCGCCGAGGGCGCGGACGAGGTCTCCACGGCCACCGTGAAGGTCCACGACGGCATCGCGACCGTGCTGTGCGCGGCCGTAGAGACCGGCCAGGGCTTCACCACGCTGGCCCGGCAGATCGTCCAGGAGACCCTGGGTATCGACGAGGTGCACGTCGCCCCTGTGGACACCGATCAGCCGCCCGCCGGCCCTGGTTGCCGCGGACGTCACACCTGGGTATCGGGCGGCGCGGTCGAACGGGCCGCGAAAATGGTCCGCACCCAGCTCCTCCAGCCCCTGGCGCACAAGTTCGGGATGTCGACCGAGCTGCTCCAGATCACCGACGGCAAGATCACCTCCTACGACGGTGTCCTCTCGACCACTGTCACCGAGGCCCTGGACGGCAAGGAACTGTGGGCCACCGCCCAGTGCCGCCCGCACCCGACCGAGCCCCTGGACGAGGCGGGCCAGGGCGACGCCTTCGTAGGGCTCGCCTTCTGCGCGATCCGCGCGGTCGTCGACGTCGACATCGAACTCGGCTCCGTACGGGTCGTCGAGTTGGCACTCGCCCAGGACGTCGGCCGCATCCTGAACCCGACCCAGCTGGTCGCCCGTATCGAGGGCGGCGTCACCCAGGGCGTCGGCATCGCGCTGACGGAGAACCTGCGCACCGCGCGCGGGTTGATCCGCCACCCCGACCTCACCGGCTACGCGCTGCCCACCGCCCTGGACACCCCCGACATCCGGATCGTGAAACTCGTCGAGGAGCGCGACGTGGTCGCCCCCTTCGGGGCGAAGGCGGTCAGCGCGGTGCCGGTGGTCACGTCCCCGGCGGCGATCGCGTCCGCGGTGCGCGCCGCGACGGGCCGCCCGGTGAACCGGCTGCCGATCCGCCCGCAGGCGGCGGTGGTGACGGCGACGACCGATCAGTACGGGCAGTACGGGCACGCCGAGCAGTACGGGCACTGAGCGGCTGGCGTGACGCAGCGGGTCCTTGAAGGGGTCGTCCTGATCACCGGCGTGATGGCCGCCGGCAAGTCGACGGTCGCGCAGGCACTGGCGGAGCGGCTGCCGAGGGCGGCGCACGTCCGGGGTGACGTCTTCCGGCGGATGATCGTGTCGGGGCGCGAGGAGTACGTTCCCGGCGCGGGCGGCGAGGGTGATGCCGCCGGCGCGGCCCGCGAGGGCGAGGCCCAACTCCGGTTGCGGTACCGGCTGGCGGCGGCGACGGCGGACGCGTACGCGGAGGCCGGGTTCACGGCGGTCGTCCAGGACGTGGTGCTGGGCGCGGAGTTGCCGGCGTACGTCGACCTGATCCGCACCCGCCCCCTGCACGTGATCGTCCTCGCCCCGACCCAGGCGACCGTGACGGCACGGGAGGCGGGCCGGGCGAAGACCGGATACGGCGCGTGGACGGTCGAGGAGCTGGACCGCGGGCTGCGGACGGAGACTCCGCGCATCGGCCTGTGGCTGGACAACTCCGGGCTGACGGTGGGGGAGACGGTGGACGCGATCATCGAGGGACGGGAACGTTCGCGGGTGGTTTGAGCGTCTGATGAGGTGAGGACGTTTCGGACGTTTCGCGTCCTCCGCGGTTCTGTGAGGCGTTTTCGCTGGTCAGGGCCATTGTCAGTGGTGCCGCGTAGTGTTCTGAGCAGTGGGGACGGCAGCAGGACACTGATGCCGCACGGGGGAAGTTTCATGCACGGGGGAGCAATGAGCGGGACCGACGCCGGTGCTACGGCGACCATGATCACCTTGACTGAGGACGACCTCGATCCGTACATCACGCACGCGTCGACGCGCCGCTGGCTGACGGGTCCCGGACTGCCGGGCGACAGCGGCCTGTTGACGTTCGAGGAGCTGCGCAGGCAGGGCCTGCGGACGGTGGCGGACTCGTTGGGTGACCCCGCCCCGCTGGCGGAGGAGCTCCGGGACCAGTTGGTCATAGGCGCGCTCTGGGGACCCGACGGCGGTGAGGCGGAGTCGATCCTGCTGGACGGCGAGACGGGCGAGATCGCGACGACGTACTTCTTCCACGACCGCCCGGACCTGATGGAGACCGGCCCGCTGGCCCCATCGATCGAAACGCTGACGCGCCTCACGACGACCACGGACGAACTGACGGCCCTGCGCGGCCAGTTCGCGTCCTACGAGGGCCGTCACGGCACGAAGACGGCGGCGGAGGCATCACGCCAGCTCCTCGCGGTGTTCGAGTCGGAGACGGACGGCGAGGTGCCCCCGTTCTGGAAGGCGGCGGCCCTGATCCGCCCGCTGGCGTTGGTCGCAGGACCGGGCACGACGTCGGGGCTGACCCTCGACATCCCGGCCCGCCTCCTGGACCAGGAGTTCGGCCAGGGCACGGTCGCGCGCTTCGAGGAGGTCGACTTCCCCGCCACCCTCACCCACGAGCCGACCCGCCGCTTCCTGCGCGAGACGGGCCTGCCCGAGGACGCGTTCCTCTTCCACCTGGACACGGACGTCCCGCTCCCCACCCTCGCCGAGTTCTACGAGGACGAGCCGGCAGAGGAACTCCCGTCCCGCGCCGACCAGTTGATCCGCCTAGGCTCCCTCATCGAGGACAACAGCCTGGTGGTGGACGGCGCGACGGGCGAGATCCTGACGTGGAGCGAGCCGGAGACGACGCTGGCTCCCCTCAACACGGACGTCTCGACCCTCGCCTTCACCCTCTGGCTGCTCCACCGCGAGAAGGCGATCGACGCGGACCTGTCGGGCGAGCTGACGGCGGAGGCGTACGACCAGTTGGCGACAACGATGCTCCAGACGCTGTCGAAGGTGGACCCGACGGGGATGGGCGCCCGGAAGGCCGGCCCGCACTACTGGACGGAGGCGTTCCAGGACGAGGCGGGCGGGGTGCTGTGACGCGCGCGTAGGCGGCCGAGGAATTCGTTCGCGCCGGGTGAGCCGAGCCGTTACCGTCCGCCTGGTTGGGGTTGGGGCGCGAGACGGCGCAAGGGCGAGGGGGACTGGACATGGAGACCGAGAGCGGCGTACGGACCGACCGACTGGGCCTGCTGCTGGATCAGTTCGACAAGGCTCGCGAGATGGCCCAGGTACGGCTGAAGGGGCTCGGCGACGAGGAGTACCTCTGGGAGCCGGCGCCCGACTGCTGGTCGCTCCGGCGTCGCGGCGAGGCGGTGACACCCAGGGCGTTCGGGCCGGGGGAGTGGGTGCTCGACCTGGGCGCGGCGGACATCCCGGCGAGCGAGTACGCGGAGGTGGCCCGCCAGGCCGCCGACGGCATGACCGTCGCGAAGATCGCCGACGACTGGAGCGTGACCGTCGAGCGGGTCGAAGAGATCCTCGCCCACACGGGCGAGCCGGAGCCCGACACGACACCGATCACGACCATCGCGTGGCGCCTGGGCCACCTGCACTTCGAGTTCGCGGGCGCGTGGGAGTGGACGTTCGGTGAGCGGCGCCAGGACCCGAAGCAGATGGTCGACTTCAGCCCCTCGGCGACCCTGACCCTCGACCGGTTCTGGCCGGTGATCGACCGCTGGCGCGCAGCCGTGGCCACGGTCACGGAGGACCAGTTGGACGTGGTCGGCCTCTCCCAGTACCCGTACGGCTCCGACCCGGACGACCCGTATGTCTCTGTGGTGGCGGGATCGAGCCTGGAGTTCATCCACCACATGGCGGAGATCGCGCTGCTGCGGGACCTGTGGCGGGCGCGGGCTGCGGAATGAGGGTGCGAGTGAGGGGCAAGTCCGAGTCGCCTCAGGGGTGTTCGACCGGGGGAGGTGCGGCACCTCACGCCTGGGCGAGGGGCTCGGCGGGAACGCCGGCACCGAGCGCGGCATCTTGCAGCGCCGTGATGCGCTCGATCACGAGCCCCGCCAGTACAGCAGCCGCGATCATGAGCGCCTCCTCCACCACCAGGAAGGCCATCGAGCCCGGGGCCACCCGACCCGCGACCACGAGCACCAGAGCGTGCGCGATCCAGGCGGCCCACCACACGTTCACCAGGGTCGTGTCCCGCTTCTCCTCCCAGGACGCGGAGCTCGCGCGCCCGATGGCGAGGACGATCCCGCGGGGGACGAAGAGGTTGGCCACCGGAATGAACCACATGCCGATCGTCCGGCCCCGACTCGGAACCGAGGCTTCGGGCGACAACTCCTGGGCGTTGCGCCGGGATTGGGCGAGCCAGACGAGGAACAGCACGATCGCGAGAGTCGTCAGATAGACGAAGACCATGGAGACGAAGCCCGACTCGGACGCGTCCGTGCTGTGTAGGTAACGATCCCGGGCCGCCGCCGCACGGAACACGTCCGCCACGGCGGCCGCGCCTATCGCCACCTGCGCGGAACGGACAAGGATCCGGGGAGCTCTTCGGGCGGTACTCGTCATCGACTTCGGCCTGTCTCGGAGGCGTGCGCGGCCGCGGCGGACGCCGGGGCGGAGTGATCATAGGGGCTGATCGCCGCACGCGCGTACGATTTCCGGGTCCTTGGTCCAGGACTTCGGCCGGTCACCCCGCTGTAGGGCTCCGCGGAACCTCACCGCGCACGAACCCGTGACTCCGCTCCACCTTCGCCACATGCAGCGTGTAACTCTCGTACCACTGGTCTTGCCCGCGTTTCTGCGCCGCACGGTGCTCGGCGTTGGTCCGCCACTCCGTGAGGGCGTCGGCGTCGCGGAAGTACCCGACGGTGATGCCCAGCCCGCCCGGAGTCTGCGCGTGGTCCATCCCCAGGTACCCGGGGATGTCCTTCACCAGGTCCTCCATACGCGCGTTGGTCTCGCCGTAGCCGCTCTGCACCTGGGTTCGCACCGTGGTGAACACGGCGACGTAGTAAGGGGGTTCATAGGCCTCGACGGGCGCGACAGGGGCTTCGGAGTGATCGCTCATGGCGTCACGGTAGGGCGGCACGCACCCGACATCGATGCCGAGAGGCCGACGGGCACGTGGCACCGCCGCCTGGTCGGGCGGAGGTCATCGCCACGGTGGCCGACGTCAACGACAAGCTCGCGACGCCGAGCCGCCGGTCGGCGCCCGGCTGCTTCGGCCGGGATCACCGGTCGGAACGGGCCAGCAGACCGGTCAGGTAGATCGTGATCGAACGCTCGAGCGTCGCGGCGAAGGGCGTGCGGAGGAAGACGAGGCTCGGATCGCCGGCGTAGGCCTCACGCACGGCCGCCGCCGGATGGCTGTGGGTCCACAACGCTCCGACGAGAACGATCGTCATGCTGGCGGCTTCGGCGGCCTCCCGGTCGCCGAGCTCGGGCAGGACCTCCCGCAGCATGCCTGCCAGACCGGAGAGACCGTCGTGGGCCCCCCGCTTGTATCTCGCGGCCACCTCGGCGGAGACATTGTGCTCAAGGATGCCGGCCTGGGCGCTGAGCAGTTCGCAGAGCATCTTCCGGGACGCGAACGATGCGGCCAGACCTGATGCCACCGACTCGGCCCGCGTGATCGCGGAACCGGTCCGGTCGACGTGGGCGGGCAGCTGATCGACCACCTCCGTCAGAAAATCGCGGGTCAGGCTCTCCAAGAGCTCCAGCAGGACCGCCTCTCGCGACTCGAAATAGCGCATGACGTTGGACTTCGCCAGTCCCACGCGGCGGCTGAGCTCATTGAGGCTCACGGCTGAGACCGGCATCTCACTGAGCATCGTCGCCGCCGTCTCCAGGATGCTCCGGCGGCGTACTTCGCGCTGCTCCTCGTTTCTGGCGCGCTGGAACGTGTTCATGCCGACATATTACAGACCCCCGGTCCCTTGCGTAGAGACCGCAGGTCTCTTATGCTCGAAGAGTCCGAAGAGCCCACCGGTCTGTTAGGCGGATCGGGTTCGACATCAGATCCATGACTCGTGAGGAACCGAAATGACGAAGAAAGTAGCCCTGGTCACCGGCGCCTCCTCAGGCATCGGCGAAGCCACCGCCCGACAGCTCCAGAAGGCCGGCTTCATCGTCTACGGCGCGGCCCGGCGCACCGACCGGATGAGCGACCTGGCGGCGTCGGGCGTACGCACGCTCCCGCTCGACGTCACCAGCGAGACCTCGGTCGGCGACGCGGTCGCCGGGATCATCGCGGCCGAGGGCCGCATCGACGTTCTCGTCAACAACGCCGGCTACGGCTCCTACGGCGCGCTGGAGGACGTACCCATGGAGGAGGCCCGCGCCCAGATCGAGGTGAACGTGTTCGGCCTGGCGCGGCTGACCCAGCTGGTCCTGCCGCACATGCGCGCCCAGCACAGCGGCACCATCGTGAACATCAGCTCGATGGGCGGCCGCTTCGCCACGCCCCTGGGCGCCTGGTACCACGCCAGCAAGTACGCCGTCGAAGGCCTCAGCGACGCGCTGCGCCTGGAACTCAAGCGGTTCGGCATCGACGTCGTCATCATCGAGCCCGGCTCCATCCGGACCGACTGGGGCGCGATCGCGGCCGGCAGGCTGCGTGCCACCTCCTCCGACGGGCCGTACGCCGAGCAGGCCGACGCGATGGCCACGTCCCTGGAGCGAAGCTCGCGGCCCGGCAACCGTATGGCCTCACCCGCCACCGTCATCGGCAAGGCCGTGACCAAGGCGGCGACGGCCCGGCGTCCGCGCACCCGCTACCGCGTCGGTTTCGGAGCGAGCCCCCTCATCTTCCTCAGCAGGCTGTTGCCGGACCGCACTTTCGACGCGCTCGTCAAACGCTCGTCGGGTGTACCGGCGTGACAGCCCCCGCGCTGAAGCCAACTCCGCAGAATCCGGGACCAGTTCAGAGGAATCCGGGCCCAACTCCGAAGCATCCGGGCCCAACTCCGAAGAAGCAGCATCCAGGACGAGCTCAGAAGAAGCATCCGGGACCAGCTCCGAAGAAGAGGAAAGACCATGACTGAATCCACCACGCCGCGACCCAAGGCCCTGATCGTCCTGACGTCGGCACGCGTGCTCCCGCTGAGCGAGCCCGCCGGCCACCCCGGGATACCGACCGGATTCTTCCTCGTCGAACTCGCCGCCGTGATGGCGCAGTTCGAGAACGACTACGACTTCGTCCTGGCCACGCCGGACGGCCGCCCGCCGCAACTCGACGTCAACGGACTCGCGCTCAACTTCCACGGGGGCGGAAACCTCGGTCTCGCCACCGCCCGCACCACCATGCAGAGCGGAGTCGAGCGGTTCAGCCCCGAGAAACTGCGCGAGAAGAATCCGGACCTCCTCAATCGTCGTGAGGCCGAACTCGCCCTCGCCCACAGGCTTCTCGGCCGCATCCCGGTCTCCGAGCCGCTTCCCAAGACGGATGCGGAGGCCGTCTCCGTCCGAGACGGTGTCGTCAGCGACTTCGAGGCATCGCCGCAGCACGAGTACCTGTCCATCCGGCAGTTGATCGAACGGCACCGCGATCCCGCGTCCGGTTTCTCGCTGGCAGACCTGACCTTCGTGCACATGCCCGGCGGCCACGGCCCGATGGTCGACTTCCACGACAACCCGTGGATGGGGGAGTTGCTCCACACCCTGCGCGAGGTCGACGTCCCGATTTCCCTCATCTGCCATGCCCCGATCGCCCTCACCTCGGCGCGCTACCGGGTCGACGGCGACGGGCAGGTCACGACCGATCCCGGCCATGCCTTCAAGGGCGCACGGATCACCACCGTGGCCAAGTACGGCGAGAAGACCGTGCTCGCGTTCAACTACCCGAAGGTGCCCGGGGAACGGACGCGTCTGCACTTCTACGTCGACGTGGCGCTCAAGGAGTTCGGCTACGACGTCCACCTCACCCTCAACCCCGCGGCCGCCAAGGTGATCTGGGACGCCGACCACTCCCTGCTGACCGGCAACGGCCCCCAAGCCGTCGACGAGCAGGCCGCCCGGCTGGCCGAGATCGTGCGCGGCCGGGCACACAACTCCCCTTCGCGCACGCGGTAGTTGTACCTGGCCATCACGTTCACCCGGCTTCAGGTTCACCCGGCCATCACGTTCACCCGGCTATCAGGCTCGCCCGGTCACCAGGTTCACCCGGCCATCACGTTCACGTCATCACGTTCGGAGGAGAAAACCGATGCGCAGAAGGAATTGGGTCCACGGTCGTAGGACAACGGCGGTCGCCCTCGCCGGAGTCGCCATCGCGGGCTCCGTCGGAATCCCTGCCGCGGCCGACGCCGCAAGCGGCCAGGTCCCCGCACACACCGTTTCGCAGGAGGCATCTTCGCAGGGGGCATCGCGGCCCGGTCCGAGCACCGACCCGGGTTTCCCCACTTTCGTCCACATGCCCGCCGACCAGGCGGCACACCCGGACGCCAAGCAGGAATGGTGGTACACGGTCGGTCACATCCGGGCCGGCGGCCACAAGTACGGCTACGAGGTGCAGCTCAGCCGCAAAGGCATCACGCAGATCTCCATCACGGACGAGGAGAGCGGGGCGTACACCTCGGAGCAACAGGCGTTCAAGCCCGACCAGTTCAGCGCGTCCGCCGACAAGCTCGATGTACGGATGCCGAACGCGTCACTCTCCGGCCCGCTCGACGCCATGCACCTGAAGGCACAACTGCCCCAGGGCAAGGGGACGTTGGACCTCACGCTGAAGGCGGTAGGCCCCACGCTCTACAACAACGGCACCGGCCTGTTCCCCTTCCTGGACGACTCCAGCTACTACTACTCGCTCCCCAACTTGCGGACCACAGGCACCCTCACCCTGGACGGCTCGGCCAAGCAGGTCACCGGCACCTCCTGGCTCGACCGCCAGTGGGGCAACTGGAGTTGGGACACGCTGCACAAGTGGACCTGGATGGCCGTGCGGCTCGACAACGGTCAAGTCCTCAACCTGTGGGACATGTTCGACGACAACGGGGAGAAGCACTGGGCCACCGTGCTCAGTCCCGACGGCACACACCGCGTCGTCCCGGTCGAGCCGCTCGCCCCGCGGGCCACCGACTTCGAGACCAGCCCCACGACCGGTCAGCGCTACGCCGGCAAGTGGACCGTCACGATCCCCGGCCTGGACACCGAACTCGTCGTGACCGCCAGGCCCGTACTCCAGGAAATCCAGGCCGCCCAGCCGTTCACGCCAGGAATCAACGAGGCCGACTCATCGGTCCGCGGCACCTACCAGGGGCGACCGGTGACGGGCGACGCGTACGTCGAGCAGTTCGGTGTCTGGAAGTAACCCACCACAAGAACGGAGACCACGGAGACCACGGAGACCACGAAGGACGGAGAACACGAAGGACGGAGAACACCATGAGCATCACCACCAATACCATCACCACCACCACGCAGTTCGAGCACTGGATCGGCGGCCGGCCGGTACCGCCCGCCTCGGGCCGCCACCTGGACTCCACCAGCCCCCACGACGGCGAACTCGTGCTCCGCATCGCCGACGGCTCCGCCGAGGACGTCGAGCGGGCCGTCATCGCCGCCCACCAGGCCCAGCCGGCCTGGGGACGGACGACCACCGCGGAGCGCTCCCGGGTCCTCACGTCCATCGCGGCCGGCATACGGGAAGGCATCGACGCCCTCGTCGAGCTGGAATGCGCCGAGGGTGGCAAACTCCCAGCGCCCGCCCGCACCGAACTCCTCATAGCCGCCGACTACTTCGACTACTACGGCTCCATCGTGCGCACCCTCGCCGGCGACACGATCGACCAGGGCCCGCAGAACCTGACCTACACCCGGCGCGAGCCCTACGGCGTCGTCGCCGTCATCACCCCGTGGAACGGCCCCCTCAACCAGGCCTCCCGCGGCATCGCCCCCGCGCTGGCGGCCGGCAACACGGTCGTACTCAAACCAAGCGAATTCACCTCCGGCACTTCCCTGGAGCTAGGGCGAATCGCCACCCAGGCCGGACTGCCCGACGGCGTCCTCAACGTCGTCACCGGACTCGGCCCCACCGTCGGCGTCCCGCTGGTCTCACACCCCCTCGTCCGCCGGATCGGCTTCACCGGCTCGGTCGCCACCGGCCGGGCCATCGGCCGGATCGCCGCCGAGCGCGTCATCCCGGTCGCCCTCGAACTGGGCGGCAAGAGCCCGATCCTGGTCTTCGCCGACGCCGACCTCGACGCCGCCGCGAGGGCAGCGGCGATGTCCGTTCTGATCAACTCCGGCCAGGTCTGCTCCGCGACCACCCGGCTACTGGTCGAGCGCGGAGTGCAGGACGAGCTGGTACGCCGTATCGGCGCGATCCTGAACGACAAGCGCCCCGGCGAGGACTTCGGCCCGATCGTCACGCCCCCGCAGTTCGACAAGGTGCTCGGGATGCTCGCGACGGCAGAGCGGGAGGGCGCGCACGCGGTCGTAGGAGGGAACAGGTACGGGGACGGGGACGGGGCCGGGGTACCCGAGCGGGGCCTCTACATCCAGCCGACCGTGCTCACCGACGTCAAACCCGACATGCAAGCGGCACGCGAGGAGATCTTCGGGCCGGTCCTGGTCGCCCTCCCGTTCGACACCGAGGACGAAGCCGTCACCCTGGCCAACGCCACGGAGTACGGCCTGGCCGCCGCCGTCTGGTCCGGCGACACCGCCCGAGGCCTGACCATCGCCCACCGCATCGAGGCCGGCCAAGTCGCCGTCAACGGCGGCGTCATGGGCATCGAGACACCGTTCGGCGGCTACAAGACGAGCGGAATCGGCCGCGAAAAGGGCATCGAGGCCCTCTACGAATACACCCAGCTGAAGACGGTCAGCGTCACCCTTTGATGACGGGACCAGCGATAGAGGCCGTGGCGGGAATCGAACCCGCGTAACTCGCTTTGCAGGTTTGTCCGGGCCGGTCAGGGTGTGATCCGGGGGCGTTCAGAGGCGTTCAATCCCGTGCCGACGGCACCGCTGGCGGGACTGAGCGAACGGTCGTGAACGGCCGCGTACGGCTACGAACGAGACGGAAACTGAGACGGAGTTAGGACGGCTGACCTGGACGACGCCCCCGGCACGCGAGCAGAGGGGCGGCACCCTGTGCGGGGGGAGCCGCCCCTTCATGCATCATCTTCTAGGAAGGTCAAGCCGTGTCACTGACCAGGCAAAAAGCAGCTTTCTTGCGTTGGCTGCCGTTGAACCTACGTGACGCCGTTGTGCCCTTCCGCTGCGACTGAGTCCCGGGCACTTCGCTGGCACCGCAGAGGTCCGTCCTGATTCGGCCCCATCCAGAGGCCGTTCGCCTTGCTAGTTCAGGCGGTGGAGGGTCGGAGATTCGAGCTTTGAGGAACGGTGTCGGCATGAGGCAGGGTTTGCACCCCATGCCTCGTACTTGTGTCCCTCTGGATATTGCAGAACTAGACTGCCTTCGTATCGTGACTTGGATGGTGAGTGGACAACGGCGGCGGTAGAGGATACGGCCAGAAGGAGGTCTTAGCGTGGCGACACAACCGACCCATGATGCAATCTTGGGTGAGGGTTTTATCTATTTCATCTTCTCATTCGATGCAGCGGGCCCTCTCGATATCCATAAGGCCGCGGACCGACTTCTTAAGTCAGGAATTGCAGAAACGGTTGTATCCCCAAGGGACGGCGAGGTTCGTGTCGCTCACAGGTATCGACAGCTAGTTCGCCTCATAAATCAGTCAAACCGTCTCCGTCGAGCTTCAAATGCAATCGAGGAGAATCGCCTAATTAGATGGATGATGAGGCATCCTATCCAGGCCCTGTGGATATTTAGGCGGTCGGTTTTTCCGAGATTGCAAACCTTGCGCCAGGCGCCTGACTCAACCTCGCCTGTGGCAATTCTTTCGGAGACCGTTTCATTCATTGAACGAGCCGTTGCCGAGGCTCAAATGGTAAATGCAGTTCAGCATCACATTGAGGCTAACTTGCTGAAGGCCCCGTACCTGGACAGTGAGCCATATCTGCGACTCCGTCTTCGAAGTGCGGGTCAGTGGCTTATCCGAATGGATGGTGGATCAGTTCGACCTCCCGGCAACTTGGATGAGGGTATCAATGCAGATGTCCTGCTGCTAATTCACAGGTCTGGCGTTATGCAATTGACCGTAGCGGTGAAAATTCCTGACGGTATCACGGTAGATCAATACCGAGAATTGTGCTTTGGTTCATCTGAGACTGTAACTGCGTCGCGCCTGGCGGAGCCGGTCCTTCGCGGCGCCTACGGGAAGCGCGTGGAACCGCATCTGCTAGGAGAGTGGGAGCCGCAACAAGAAGAGGGGGTTAGGTGGAGGCTTACTCAACATGATTCTCCGGCTTCAGTCGCTGACCTATTCTCTCTATATCGAGCTGCGGTGGTAAACACCATTGGATGTAAATCCACCGGTGACTGGTTCTGCTACCCTGCATCCTTTATTGAGAAGATTGACTGCTGTGATTCGGAAGCCTCATTCAGGGATGTTCATGAAAATGAACTGAAGAATGTCATTGCTCGCTCTGTTGATGTCTCTGAAGTTCGCCCGCAATCCCTTGCGAGCCTGATTCCGGAAGACTCGTCCCTCACCAAGAGTACTTCCCTTTACTGCAACATGTCTTCATCGCTGGAGATAAGGTGGTCGGGACCTGGAGAAGGCGAGTTTGCCCAGCACTTGCAGAGACTTGTGATCCTTGAAAGCGCCTTGCTTCAGTACTGGCAAATTCGCCTGCTAGACCGGCGGGTAGGGGTGACGAATGGCAACCTTAGGCGTGTGCGTGAAATTCAACGTGAGGCCATCTTCGGGTTGCGTGAATATCGCGATTCATCTATTTCGTTCGGTTCTGCCATAGATTTGGTGGAGAGGCTGCTAAGCGAATGGCGCACAGATAGACTCTATGGTCATGTTCTCGAAAGTATTGACCAGCTTCAGCAACTCGTGGTTTCGGCTGAATCGGAAAGGTCAGCCAAGCGGGCTAACGTTCTAGCGGGAATTGGCCTCATTGTTGCTGTTTTTCTTGGCCTTCCTGCGATTGGCGATACGCTTGATATTGCGGATAAGGTAAAAGTTGGGGGATTTGCGGGAGTCCTAGTAAAACCTTTTCATGCCCTTGCCTCGCGCGGCGAGAGCGGAACGTGGATTGGGTACCTAGTGTTTCTCACTGCAGTGCTTCTTTGTTTGCTCACCCTTACGTCAAAACGGCGTTGGTCTCGAAAATTGCGTCGCCGCAGAGATGCGGGAATTTCCTGGCCGCTGGGTACAGTGGCGATCGTGCAGCGCGCTGATAGCCAAGACGGGTGATTCAGGTCTCCATGATCCTGGTGGGCGTCGCACGTGATGATGGATGAATGCGAATGAAGATGAAGGAATTAGGTGGCAGATGGATGCACGGGAAGGATGTGCCGCAGGCCAGTCCGCGAGATATGTACCTGCAGGTCCCAGAATCGCTGCGCCGGCAGATTGAATCGGATGGGTTGTCTTCGTGAATGAGCACATTGCCGCGCGATAAGTATTTCAGCATGCTGGAGGCTCTATGCTTGAGCGTGAGGGATGCGCGCGTTGATTCCAGGTGCCTTAGAATTTGATGGCCGGCTGACGGGGTAGCGCGAAATTTCAGGAGCTTATTCAGAGGATCGCTCGGTGTCGCTTCGAGGAAGGGAGGAAGAGTGGGTGCACGGCTTATCTTCGAGCTGCGGGATTGAAGGCCCGTGCTGACCGGATACATGGCATGGGTGGATGACTCACAAGCTAAAGCCGTCAAGCCTTCCACCCGCGCACTCTGGACACCGAACCTTCTCGTGGCCGATGCAGGTCGAGCATCCGCCGAAGCCGCCGCAGGAGGGACACCACACTTCTCGGTGCCCGAAGCAAGCGCCGCAGATAGCGGCCATGCTGTTGAGCCACTCGATAAGTGAAGGCTTCCCCGCATCGTGCCCGCGGCGGCCCCCGCGCTGTCTTTGGGGGCGCTCCGGCGCCGTGGTCACTGTTCGCCCCTGTGATGGTGTCCCGCCGAGTGGTGTAGTCACTGGTCGAGCTGATTCGGTTTCTGCTGTGGTGGAAGCTGGGGATCGTCCTCGGTCGGTTGCGTCGTGAGGAGTTCGGCCATGGAGGCTTCGGAGAGGTA
>NZ_JBLTJC010000090.1:0-32884 GCF_048158785.1 Streptomyces colwelliae
CCGGTGCCCCAGTTGGCGGCGCCGCCCGGGTATGAAGTCCCGGTGTCGTACTGCCAGTTGGTGGTGGAGACGCCGGTGCCGGCGGAGCCGTTGAAGTCGTCCAGGAAGACCTGCGTCCAGCCTGCCGTGTCCTTCCTTCAGGACGCGGCCAGCGAACTCCTCTACCCGATCCTGCCGATCTTCCTGACCGTGGTGCTGGGTGCCCCGCCCGCCGTCGTGGGTGCGATCGAGGGACTCGCCGAGGGCGCGGCGTCGATCACCAAGGTGGCCGCCGGGCGGCTCGCGGACCGGTTCGACCGTCGTCCCCTGATCGGCGTCGGCTACGGCCTGGCCGCGGTGGGCAAGCTGCTGATCGCGCTCGCGACCGTCTGGCCGCTCGTGCTCCTGGCCCGGGTCACCGACCGGCTCGGCAAGGGCATGCGCGGGGCGCCTCGCGACGCCCTGCTCGTCGAGGGCGTACCGAAGGGGCGGCGCGGCAGGGTGTTCGGGCTGCACCGGGCCGCCGACACCGCCGGCGCGGTGGTCGGCCCGCTCGTCGGGCTGGTCCTGTACGAGGCGCTCGACCACCGGCTGCGCCCGCTGTTCTGGGTCGCCGTGATCCCCGCCGTCGCGTCGGTCGCGCTGGTCGCCGCCGTCCGCGACCCCCGGGGCGGAGGAACGGGCAACTCCCCCACGCGGTCCGCCCGCACACCCTGGCGGTCCCTGCCGCGCCCCTACTGGCGGGTTCTCGGGGTGCTGTTCGCCTTCAGCCTGGTCAACTTCCCCGACGCGCTGCTGCTGTTGCGCGCCCACGACCTGGGTCTCTCGACGGCCGGGGTGGTGGGCGCGTACGCGGTCTACAACCTCGTCTACGCCGCCCTGTCCTACCCCGCCGGAGCCCTGTCCGACCGACTGTCGCGCCCGTCCGTCTTCGCCGCCGGTCTGGTCTTCTTCGCGATCGGCTATCTGGGCCTCGGCCTGATCCATGTCCCCTGGCTGGTGTTCGTGGTGCTGCCGCTCTACGGCGGTTTCGCCGCCTGCACCGACGGCGTCGGCAAGGCCTGGATCTCCACACTCGTCCCCGACCACCAACAGGGCACCGCGCAGGGCCTTTTCCAGGGCGCCACCGGCGCCGCCGTCCTGCTCGCGGGCGTGTGGGCCGGGCTCGCCTGGGGCACCGACGGTCATCTTCCGCTGCTGATCTCCGGCGGCATCGCGCTGGCCCTGGCCGGTGTGCTGCCTGCCGTCGCCCGGGGGCGGACCGCGCCTCTCTGACCCCAAGGCGCCGAGGAAGGCGCGGCGGGCTGGTCGACTTCCAGCCATCGATAGTGACAGGTTCTGGTCAAGGGCTGTCCAAATGCCGGACTCCTCCCGCCTCCGGTGGTCGGGTCGTCCCCGACGGCTGTATCCGTGCCCGCCCGGGAGGACCTGGTGTCAGTACCGACCCGCAAGAGACGTTGGTTCACGATCTGCGCCATCACCGCATCCGCCGCACTCGTGGCGATACCCGCCGGCGCCGCGCCCGGTGGGGACAACAGCCCCTTCGGGGCCCGCACACTGGCTCAACTGGCCGCCGAACGAGGGCAGTCGGTGGGTACCGTCAGCCCGCAGGCCAAGGCCGATGACGACGGCGGCGACGACGGCAACGAGGCCGACGAGATAGCCGAGGGCGCGGACCAGTACGCCGAGGCCCGCACCTCACCCGGCGTCGTCGCACCCGGCGCGTACGGCGCCGCCTGGACGAGTCTGACCAACCTGCCGAGCACCGGCGGCAGTTGGCGCAACATCACGAACCTGCCGTACGACTCCGACGACCCGCGCTACCGCGACTACGACTCCAACTCCAGCGGCGGCTCGGGCGATGTGACCGGCCGGATGGCCGCGATGGCCGCCGACGACGACGGGTACGTGTACGCGGGCAGCGCGGGCGGCGGAGTGTGGCGGTCCCGGTCCGGAGGTGGTCACTGGCAGCCCATCAGCGACGCGCTGTCCTCGCAGTCGACCGGCGCGCTCGCCCTGGACGGCGCCGGGCGGCTGTGGCTGGGCACGGGCGAGGCGACGACCAACGCGGACGCGTATCTCGGCAGCGGCGTCTACGTCCTGTCGGACCCCCGTCACGGCACGTTCTCCTCCCGCAGCCGGGTCGGCGGCGACGAGCTGGAGTCCACCACCATCCACGAACTGCGCTTCGGCGGCGGGAAAGTGTGGGCGGCGACCAGCGAGGGCGTGTGGAGCCACTCCACGAAGACGCTGAAGGGCGCGTGGAAGCTGGAGTTCGCGCCCAACCCGGCCTATCTGCCGGGCGGTTCACTCGCGAACGACGACTCGGCCGCGTACAAGAACATCGCCAACGACATCGCGATCGACCCGAAGGACCCGAGCAAGGTCGTCCTCGCGGTGGGCTGGCGCAGCGGTGACGACTACAACGGCTTCTACACCAAGGGCGCGGACGGCACCTGGACGCGGATCACCAGCGGCCTGGGCGACCTGCCCGCCGACGCGGACGACGTCGGCAACGTCACCTTCGCCCGCTCCGCCGACGGCTCGCGCTACTACGCCATCGACCAGTCGCCGGAGCAGCTCAACACCAACCCGGACAGCGGCCTGGAAGGCATCTACGTCTCCAAGTCCGGCTCCCCGACCGGCCCTTGGACGAAGATCGCCGACTACAAGGGCCTGGCCGCCGACGGCTCAGCACTCACCTCCAGCGGCTACATGCCCGGCGTACAGGCCTGGTACAACCAGTTCCTGACCGTCGACCCGGCGAACGCGGAGCACGTCTACGCGGGCCTGGAGGAGGTCTACGAGACGAAGGACGGCGGCACCAACTGGTCGACCGTCGGCCCGTATTGGAACTTCGGCTTCCCCTGCTGGAGCATCGACCCCACCAAGCAGACCGGCGACTGCAACCCGACCACCCACTCCGACCAGCACGGCGTCGCGATCGGCAGCTACCACGGCAAGAGCTTCGTCTACGTCGGCAACGACGGCGGCGTCTACAAGCGCCCCCTCGACGGCGCCCAGGACGCCTCCGGCCACGCCACCGACTGGACCTCGCTCAACGACGGCACCATCGACACCCTCCAGTACTACTCGGTGGGTATCGGCAAGGACCTGACCTACGGCGGCGTCTCCGTCACCGGCGGCCTCCAGGACAACGGCCAGTCCATCCTGCGCAGCAACGACACGGTCATGGGCTCCAACTTCGGCGGCGACGGCGGCGACACCCTCACCGACCCGGCCAACGGCTGCAACATGGCAGAGGAGTACGTCTACCTCGCCATCCAGGTGACCCAGAACTGCGCGATCAACGACGGGAGTTGGGTCACCGACCCCAGCAAGATCACGTCGTACAACGTGGCCCCCGCCGACAACGCCACCGGCGAGGCCCGCTTCATCGCCCCGATCACGGCCGACGCGAAGAACAGTTCGACCTGGATCGCCGGCGGCCGCCACATCTGGGTCCAGACGCACGGCTACGCCATCCGCAGCGGCGACGAGTGGACCAGCGTCCACGACCTCGGCGAGGGCCGTACCGCGACCGCCGTCGCGGCCTCGGGCGGCAAGGTGTACGCGGCGTGGTGCGGTCCCTGCAACAACCAGGGTTTCGCCCGCGGCATCTCCGTCGGCAACGCGGACGGCACCGGCTGGCACGACATCACCCTCCCGGCCAGCGGCGCGGACGGCACCGTACCCAACCGCTACCTCGCCGGCTTCGCCGTCGACCCCAAGAACGCCGACCACGTCTACCTCGCGGTCAACGGCTTCTCCCGGCACTGGACCGAAGGCCCCGGCGCCGGCGTCGGCCACGTCTTCGAGTCCACCGACGGCGGCACCACCTGGAAGGACATCTCGAAGAACCTCCCCGACGTACCGACCAACTCCGCGGTCGTCACACCGAACGGCGGCCTCGCCGTCGCCACCGACCTCGGCGTCGTCTACCGCGCCCCGGGCCGTACGACCTGGGAGCGCGTCGGGAACCTCCCGGCCGTCGCCGTACTCCAGTTGAAGCTGGGCCCGGACGGCCGGACGCTGTACGCGGCCACGCACGGCCGCGGCATCTACACGATCGACGTGCGCAACTGCCGCTGACGCGGCGGCAGTCGGAGGGGTGATCCCGGGTCCACCGGGATCACCCCTGCGTCGTGTACGGCACCACACTCACGTGCAGGGTGAAGGCGACCCGCGCCGCACCCGCCACATCCGGCGCCTTCGCCGACGCGGTGACGTCCGCCGTTCCGCCCCTTGTCCCCGCACACCGCAGCGAGGCGTGGGCCGTACCGTCCGCGTCCACCCGCCACCCGGACGCGAGGACGAGAACCGGCGCCGAACTCCGCACGGCCGTCCACCTCTTGTCGTCCGGGCGAGGCCGCAGGACGAGCGACACCACGGTCCCGGGCCGCACGCAGAGCCGCCGTACGACCGCGTCGCCAGGACCGACGGTGACCTCCGCGTGCCCGGCGGCACAGCTCGCCGGCGAAGCGGAGGAGCCGGTGGCCGACACCGACGGGCTCTCCGCGGTCTCACCGGCGGACGGCGCCGCCGGCGTATGCGTCGACGCACTGGCCGACGGCCCCGCCGAGTCGCCGCCGCGCGACGGCCCTCCCGCCGATCCACCACCTTCCGACGCGTGGCACCCCGCCAGGACAACCGTCACGGCGACCATCCATCCTCCGGCCCACCACCGCATCCCGGCACCTCCCGGCCCGCGCGTAGGACCACCAGCATGCCCCGACGACGCCGACCGCGACAGCACGTACGACGGGGGCGGAGACAGGAGTTCAGGAGTTCAGGAGTTCAGGAGTTCAGGAGTTCAGGACATCGTGCCGGTGACCGAGAGGACGCTGCCGATCTTCGCGTCCTCGTAGAACCACTTGGCGTCGGCCGAGTCCAGACCGATCCAGCTGCCGCCGGTGTCGTGCTTGCCGGTGCTCTTCTCTTTGTAGGAGAAGGCGACGCCGGCATAGACCGGCTCGTCGTGGGCGTCGCGCAGTTCGACCGCGAGGGAGACCTGCGTGATGTAGGCGGTTCCGCCGGTCAGTTCGGTGACGGTCACCACCTTGGTCTCGTGCTTCTTGTACACCGTCAACGGCCCCACGATCTCGGGGCTGTCGGGAAGGCCGTAGGTCAGCGGCATGACCCGGTCCCCGACGATCAGCGCGCGCTTGCCGAGGACGACCGTGCCGGCGACGGGCGCGCGCGGTACGGGAGTTGACGCCTTGCCGGAGGTGACGCGGGGTGACGGGACAGGGTCGGCGTGGGTGGCGGCCGGAAGTTGACGCTCGTTCCCGTCCCTCGCGGAGTCCGTGAAACCCACGGTCAGCGCGTACGCCACCACCGCGAGGGCCGCCGCACCCGCGCCCAGTGTCCCCGCCATGCGACGGCGCGCCCGGCGCCCGGCACGGCCGCGGATCTCGGCGCCGGTGAGGACCGGACGGCTCTCCTCTCGCGCGGCCAACTCGCGCAGCTCAGTGGAGAGTTCGGTGGCGAGTTCGGTGGAAGGTTCGGTGGAGAGTTCATCCGACACGGCCGCTCTCCTTCCGGTTCCGGACCGGGCCGTCCGCCGCCTCGTCCGAAGTCAGCTGCTTCGCCAGTGCCGCTCTTCCCCGGTACAGCCTTGCCTTGACCGTCCCCACGGGCGCACCCGTGTCGGAGGCTATCTGCTCGACACTCACGTCACACAGATGGTGCAGGACGATCACCATCCGCTGGGCCTTGGGCAGTTGGCGCAGCGCGGCGACAAGTGCCGTGTGATCGGGGTCTGGTCCGGGTGTGGAATCGGGCGGTGGAGTACGGCGGACCAGCTCCAGCCAGCGCCTGGCCCGGCGCCAGCGGCTGACCGCCAGCCGCATGGCGACCGTACGGATCCACGCCTCGGGTGCCTCGTCCGCGAGGAAGTCCCCGCGCCGGTCCCAGGCTCGTACGAACGCCTCCTGGACCACGTCCTGCGCCTCCTCCCTGTCGCCGGTGAACGCCGAGAGCTGGCCGGTCAGACGGGGAAACGTGGCCGCGTAGAAAGCGTCGAACTCGTCCTCGGTCATGACCTCACCGGAGTCTTGGAATTCCCGTGCAACCTGACCGCCCTCGCCGTGCGTACAGGTCCCGATGGCCGCGTCCGTCACAACGCGCCCCACAGGAAAGACGACAAACACGCGTCCCTGGATCCACTTCCCCCACAGCCGTACCGGAGGACCCCCGAAGTGCCGCACTCCCACGACGACTTCGCCGCCTACGCCCACGCGGGCCTGCCCCAGCTGGTCACCACCGCCCACCTGCTCTCCGGCGGCCCGAACGACCTCCGGGAGGCGACCGAGTTGGCGCGGAGAACCCTGGTGCGGGTGTGCGCGCGGTGGCGTCGGATACCTCGGGACGACGTGGACTTCTATGTACGACGGTTCCTGGTCAGGGAGTGTCTGCGCGGAGCACGGGCGCGGAGGCGGACGTGGAGACGGGAGCACCGCCAAAAGGCCCTTCCGCAGGGTGTGTTGGCAGACCTGACCGCGCGACAACGCGTCGTGCTCGTGTTGCTGCACTGGGAGGGCCTGCGCGAGACGGAGATTGCCCAGTTGCTCGGCTGGTCGACGGGTGCGGTCAGGAGCCGATCTCGGCGCGGGTTGACGGTGTGCGGAGGCGACGAGGAGCGGCTGCGCGGGGTACTTGCGGAGGCCGCCGCCGAGGTCGTCCCGTCGTCCGAGGCCCCGTTCGACACCCTGTTCGACGTTCCGTTCGACGTTCCGCTTGATGCCGTAGAACAGCGGGGCCGGGCGCTACGGCGGCGCCGTGGCGGCGTGATCGCGGCCGCCTGTGGGCTGTTGCTCATGCCGGGGGTCGTGTTCGGCGCGGGCCGGTTCGTGGGCGGCGGCTCCACGGGCGGGGCGGGCGGTGGGACGGCCGACGTGGCGCAGAGCCCGGTCCGGATCGTCGCCCCCGGCGAGCGCGTCGACGCCGTACCGGGAGTGCAGGTCTGGCTGACCACGGACGGCAAGCACTGGTCGACTCCGGAGCGGCCCAACCAGTTCCGGGGCCTGACCGGCGGCAGTGACGACAAGAAGAAGAATCCGGCTGTCTCGGCTCAGCCCGAGCCCGTGAACAGCGGATATTTCGTGTCGGGCCTGTACCGCGGCCTGTCCGCCGACCCGGCTCGTGTCGAGGTCACCGTCGACGACCGAAGGATCACCGGTACGGTCCTCACGCTGGCGGGCAGCCCGGGCTGGGGCGTCTGGTACGCACGCGCACCGCTGACGCCGGAGGAGATGAAGTCGAGCTCCGTCGACGGTGGCCCGACCGTCACGGTCTACGACGCGGCCGGCAAGGTCGTCGTACGGGGCGGGGCCGACGAGTGAAGCGCCCTACGATGCCCTGGAACCGGCCCGACATGAGCCGGTCTCCAGGTGCGAAACGCCCGGCCGGCTCACCCGGCGTCCACGTCCGCGCCCGTGTCCGCGCCCGCTCCCACCTGCGGCGCATCCCGCTCCGCCTGCGCCTCCGCCGCACCCGGGGCCGCCTGCTGCGCCGGCTGATCACGGCCCTTCTCGTACTGATCGCGACACTGTGCACGTCCGCGGTCGTCGCGTACCGCCTGACGGACATCCCCGAGCCGCACCCGGAGACCGTCACACAGAGCACGGTGTTCGTCGACGACAAGGGCTCCTACCTGGGCCGACGCGGCCCCGTCGACCGCCAGGAGGTACCGCTCACGCAGGTACCGCGATACGTCCAGGACGCGGTGATCGCGGCCGAGAACCGCTCGTTCCGCACGGACGACGGAGTCTCGCCACGAGCCATCGCCCGCGCGGTGCTCGCCTCGCTGACCGGCGGCGAACGGCAGGGCGGTTCCACCATCACCCAGCAGTACGTGAAGAACGCACTCCTGAGCCCCGAACAGTCCCTGTCCCGCAAGGCGCGCGAGGCCCTGATCGCGATCAAACTCGACCGCACCCGGTCCAAGGACGACATCCTGGCGGGCTATCTCAACACGGTCTACTTCGGCCGGGGTTCGGCCGGCATCCAGGCGGCCGCGCGCAACTACTTCGGCGTCGACACCCGCAACCTGACCGTCTCCCAGGGCGCCGCACTGGCATCGATCGTCAACATCCCGTCGTACTACGAGAAGGCGGGCTCCGACCCCGAGGTGACCGCGACGCTCAAGGCCCGCTGGGCATGGGTGCTCGACACGATGGCGGCAAGCGGCGGCATCACGCCGGAACAACGCGCCGATGCCACCTTCCCCGCCTTCCGTTTCTATCCGCCGGGCACGACCGAGGGGCAGCGGCAGTACATGATCGACGTGGCGGCACAGGAGGCCGCGGACCGGCTCGGCATCACCGAGGACCAGTTGGCCCGCGGCGGCTACACCGTGCACACGACGTTCGACCTGGCCCTCCAGGACGCCACCACGGAGGCGGTGAAGAACCGCAACAACCTCAAGGTCAGCAAGGACAGCAAGGACAGTCAGGTCAGCAAAGACAGTCAGGGCGACAAGGACGGCAAGGGCATCACGCTGCACACGGCCGCCGTGGCGATCAAGCCCGGCGACGGGGCGGTCCGGCTGCTGTACGGAGGGTCGGACTACGCGCGGCAACCGTTCAACGACGCGGTGGGCGGCGCGGTCGAGGCGGGAACGGCACTGGACCCCTTCGGCAAGGTCCTCCTCGGCGCCCCGTTGACCGACCTGCGGAAGACCCCCGCCCCCACCCCCCTCAAGCTGGCCTCGGCCTACGCGACCGTTGCAGCGAACGGTGTGTACGCGGCCCCGTACACGGTCACGAAGATCACCCGGGACGGCCGGCAGGTGTACACCGCGCACCCTGACACGCGACGCGCGCTGGACGAGAAGGAGGCGTTCATGGTGAACGCGCAGATGTCCAAGACATCGAATACGTCCGCGGAGGCGATCCCTTCAACCCCCGCCGCCCAGAAGACTCCTCAGACCTCCTTCACCGCCGGAGCGGGCGGCGGAATCACCCGCCGGACCATCTGGTCCACCACCCTGGACCCCCAACTGACCCTGACACTCGCCCTCTTCGCCGACCACCCCGGCAAGAAGAAGAACACCACCGCGCCCACCCAACTCCCGAACGATCCGTCACCGGTCGAGTCCACGGAGGAGACGGCGGCACAGATCTGGCGGCTGGCGACCAGGGGGACGGGATAGGCGCCGGTCAGTCCGCAGGCCCCCCGCCGCCCGGCCGTATCAGACCGCTCTCGTACGCCAAGATCGTCGCCTGCACCCGATCCCGTAGCCCCAGCTTGGTCAGCAGGGCGTTGACGTGGGTTTTCACGGTCCCTGTGGTCACGCCCAGGGCCGTTGCGATCTCCGCGTTGGCCAGGCCCGAGGCGATGTGGAGGAGGACTTCTCGTTCGCGTGGGGTGAGTGCCGCGAGGGCGCCGGTGACCGCGGGTGGTGGGGGTGCGCCCTGGGCGAAGGTGTCGATCAGGCGGCGGGTGACGGCCGGGGCGAGGATGCCTTCGCCGGAGGCCACGACGCGCAGGGCGTTCAGGAGTTCCTCGGGCTGGGCGTCCTTGAGGAGGAAGCCCGAGGCGCCCGCGCGCAGGGCCTCGTAGACGTAGGCGTCCAGGTCGAAGGTCGTCAGGACCAGGACACGCGGGGCCGTCTCCAGCGCGGTGATGAAACGGGTCGCCGTCAGACCGTCCATGCCGGGCATCCGGATGTCCATCAGGACCAGGTCGGGTGCCTCTCGGGTGGCCAGTTCCACGGCACTCGCGCCGTCCCCTGCCTCACCGACGACGGTCATGTCGGGTTCCGCGTCGACGATGGCGGCGAACCCCGCGCGGACCACCGCCTGGTCGTCCACGACCATCACACGTGTGGCGACGGGGACACCTCCTCGGCGGGGACCGGTGCCTGACTCGGGCCGGCCAGCAGCGGCAGCAACACCCGTACCGTACCGGGCTGTTCGAAGGCGATGCGGGCTTCCGCGGCAGTGGCCTGCGCGCGGAGGCGGTCGGTGACCGGGCCGTTCACCGCCAGGCGTACGCCGGTGATGGTCAGGTGCAGCGCGCTTCGGTGCCGGCGTCGGCGCAGTCGTATCCGGATCGGCCCACGGTCTCCCGCGCCGAGTGCCGTTTCCAGCAGTCGGTACGTCGTCAGGACCACCGGTTCCGGCAGACCTGCGGTCGACTTGGGGACACCGCGCACGGTCACCTTCCGGCCGGCGGGGCCCGCTGTCCGGCACAGGGCGGCGAGGTCGGCGGCGGTCGGTTGTGTCAGGCGTGAGTGTTCGCTGCCCTGTGCGTCCGCGGGGGCCTCCGCGGCTCCGTCCGCGTCGCTCATCTCGTGCAGCAGTTCCCGCATCGCGGCGAGCGTCGCGCGGGCCTCCGCGGCCACCTCCTCCAGCCGTACCCCGTGACTCTCCAGCCGTACCGCGTGGCTCTCCAGCCGTCCCTGGTGGGCGAGTTGGACGAGCGTCGAGGTGCGGTGGAGTACCGCTTCCCGCAGCCGTGCCGCCAGTCGGTTCCGTTCCGCGCCCGCTGCCGTTCGTGCCTCCCACAAGGAGTTGCCGAGGGCGAAGTCGTCGCGGGCCACCGCGCGCAGTCGTCGGGCGCGGACGATCAGGCCCGCGCCCCAGGCCAGGGCGAACAACAGGCACAGCAGCATTCCCAGTGGTACGGCGATCAGCGCCCCGGTGAGTGCGGACGCGGGCCCGCCGGCCAACTCGCCGTCGGCGGCGGCCGTCACGGTCAGTGCGCCGGCGCTCGCGCCCGCGGTCACGAGCGGTGCGGGCCAGGTACGGGTGGCACCGCGGCCGTAGGCGCCGAGGGTGTAGACGGCCAGCGTCTCGGCCAGCAGGCCGCCCGCGAGATACGGGGACACCTGGCCCGACAGCGGGGCGAATGCGCAGACGGGCGGCCACAGCCATGACGCGACCAGTACCGCGGTCAGAACCAGCCAAGGCGCGCGTCGGCGCCACAGCAGTGGCAGTGCGTGCAGGGCGAGCAGCGCGGACACCAGGGCGACGGCCCCGGCGCCGGCCGGGCCCTCGGCCCAGTCCTCCGCCGCCGTCAGCAGGACGACCAGCGGAAGTACGGTCGCCGTGAACGTGAGCGCGCTGTCCGTCAGGCGCTGCTCTCGCGGGTGGTCACGGCGGCGAGGACGTGCGACGGACCGCAACGGGCCCATGACATCGGGAAGTTGGGCACGGACACGCCAACCTCCCTCCGAACTGGGGCCGGAGCCGGGGCCGGAGCCCGAGTGGGGGCCGGAGCCGAAACCGGAACCCGAGCCCGATACAAGGCCAGGACAAGGGCCGGGGCCGGGGCCGGAATCGGAACCCGATGCGGAAGCGAAGTCGGATCCCGAGCTGGTACCGGAACCGGAACCGGAACCCGAGCCGACGCCGGGACCCGAACCGAAGCCGAAGCCGGAGCGCGAACCGGAACCCGAGCCGAATCCAGGACCAGGCCCCGCGGTCAGTTCTCCGCCCACCGCCGCCGCGCGCTCCCGCATGCCCGTGACGCCCCGGCCCGATCCCATGCCCGTGTAGTCGGCAGGGCCCCGCGCGGCGGTGTTGTCCACGGTCAACTCCAGCGTTCCGCCCACGCGTTGCACCCCGACCCGTACGGCCGCTCCGGGTGCGTGGCGCAGGGCGTTGGTGAGGGCCTCGCGGACGATGCCGTGGACCGCCTCGGCGGCGGGGCCGGCGAGGTCGTCGGGCAACTCGGTGGCGATCGGGCGGCCCAACCGGCTGAATCCGGCGATGAGTTCATGGATGCGGTCGGTCATCGGGCGGGCTTCGGCGTGGCGCGTGTCCCGCATCATCGCGACCAGACGGTGGATCGCCGTCAGCGTCTCGCGGCCGGTACGTTCGGCGAACTCCAGTGCCTCGGCGACGAGTTCCGGCCTGCGGTCGCCAAGTCTGCGGGCCACGTCGACGGTTACCACGACCGAGGTCAGATGGTGTGCGCTGACGTCGTGCAACTCGCGGGCGAGCCGGGCGCGTTCGTCCTCACCGGCCCGCTGTCGGCTCTCCTCCGCGCCGGCCAGCAGACGGGCCGCCGCCAGCCTCCTCGCCAACCACTGCCTGCGCGCCAGCCCGAGGCCCGCGCAGACGACGTACGTGCCTGCCACGATGGCCAGTTGGGTGGCGAGCGCCGGGTGGAACCCGAACCGCACGGCCGCCGGAAACCAGGACACACCTACGGTCGCGGCAAGGGCCCGCAAGGTGACCGCGGCCGGGCAGCGGACCGCGACCGAGTACAGGGCGACCGGCAGAGCCAGGTCCGCGTAGGCGTCGTAGGCCGTCGTCTGGCCGAGTGCCGATGCGCCCAGGGTCCACAACAGGGCCCGCACGGGCATGCGTTGGCGTCGGCTCAGGGCGACGGTCTCCGCCGTGACGGCGATGAGCAGGCCTGCGGCACCCACCGGGCCCGGTGTCCGGACGTCCAGGTAGGCGGCCGCGGGGCCGAGCTCCGCCAGCTGCACGGCGACGAGCAGTAGCGGTAGCGCCCAGTGTCGTGTCGTCGTCTCCATGTCGGGACGAGCGTAGAACTCGCCGCGCGGAACGGGGACTTCACGGCGGAGGCTTCACGGCACGGGCTTCACAGCACGGGCTTCTCTATCTCTGGATAGAGGCCTCGTTCCTCCGTTGCGTCGACGACTCGGTGGCCGGGCGGCGGAATGCTTACGGCCATGGACATCACTTCGCTCACCGTCGTACTCAGTGTGATCGTGGTCGTCGCGGCCACGGTCCTCATCGCCTCCAATGAACCGCCGCTGTGGGTCTACCTGTTGAGCTGCGCGGGGTCGCTCCCGCTGAGCAGTGCGCTGCTCCACGGGCCCGCCTTCACCTCCGCCATCGAGGACGGTTCCGCCGCCGCGTGGGCGCTGCGGCTCGCCGTCACCTCCACCGTCACCGTCGTGCTGAGCTTCTTCTTCGGCAAGGACAGCGGCACGGGCGCCGGGGACGACCCCGAGCAGGAGCACGAGCACGAGCGCGCCACCGACGCGGCCCCTGCACCTGCCCCTACCCCTCGTCCTACGGTCTGAGCGTGGCCGTGAGCGTGTCCGCCAGCCACTCCTCGTACGTGTCGGCGGACCAGCCCCGTCCCGCCGTGAGCTGGGTGTAAAGCTGCGGGCCGGTCAGGGCCCAGACGGCGTCCGCCACGTGGGCCGCATCCGCGTCCGGGCCGAGCGCGCCGGTCTCGTCGAGGTGGGTGACGAACGCGGTGACACCGGTCAGCCGCTCCCCCTCGCCGAGTTCCAGGACCTCTCCGACGTCCGGGCCCGCCTGGGTGAGCAGGGCGAACAGCGGGGTGATCCGTTCATGGATTCCCCGGACGTACGCGCCGTAGAGCCGGAGCTTGGTGCTCAGCTCGGCGGTCCGCAGGATCTCCTGGATCTGGGGGCGGTCGCCCATGGGAACCGGTTCGTCGTCCCCGGCCAGGGTGATGTCCCACAGGGCCTTGACCAGGCCCGGTTTGCCGCCGAACGACTTGTAGACCGTCTCGGGGGAGACACCCGCGCGCTCGGCCACGGCCCGCACGGTCGTGGCGTGGTAGCCGTCCTGGAAGAGCAGCTCACGGCAGGCCGCGAGGACTGCGGCCCGGTTGCGGCGCGCGGCCTCGCGGCGGCCCTCGGAGTTGTAGGACCGACGAGGCGTCCCGTCCGGCATCGGTGCACTCTCCCATTCTGTTACAGTCGACTGTATCGAATGCAGTTCGCTGCATCGAATGCAGCCCACTGTGTCGAATACAGCCCGTTGTGTCGAATATCGCCCGGTTGCCGGAGGCTCGTATGTCCCGTCCCGCGCCCACGCAGGTCGCACCCGGCGTCCATCGCCTCGGCGACCATGTCGTCAACTTCTACCTGATCGAGGACCCGGACGGTCTCGTCCTGGTCGACGCGGGAACGCCCGCGCATCTGAAGCAGCTGACCACGCTGCTGGCCGGTCTCGACCGCTCCCTGGCCGACGTCCGTGCCGTCCTGCTGACCCATGGCCACGCCGACCACACCGGGCTGGCCCACGTCCTCCGGGAGGCCGGCGCCGACCTGTGGATCCACGAGCCGGACGCGGTGATCCTGCGCGACGGCCCGCGGAGTTCGATGCGCCACGCCAAGCCCGAGCGTTCGATGCTCCCCTACCTGCTGCGCAGGCCGTCCGCTCTCGCCGTTCCGCTACGGCTGGCCCGCGACGGGGCGTTCACGGCTCCCGCGATGCCCGGTGCCCGGGTGTTCTACGGCGACCAGGTGCTGAAGGACGTTCCCGGCGCACCGCTGGCCGTCGCTCTGCCCGGTCACACGCCCGGCAGCGCCGCGTACTCCTTCACGGACCGCGGACTGCTCTTCACCGGTGACGCGCTGGTCACCGCCGACGCCTTCAGCGACCACACCGGGCCCACGATCGTGAGCCGCTGTTTCACCCACGACAGCGAGGCCGCGCTCCGCGCACTGGACCGCCTCACCGAACTGACCGAGCTGGACGCGGACCTGCTGCTGCCCGGCCACGGCGAGCCCCTCGCCGGAGACATCCGGACCGCCGCCCGACAGGCACGGCGGTTCGGCGCCCACTGACCCCCGACCACTTCCAACTCCCCGGGAAACGACTTGAGTTACTACACCCCCCGCGTCCTGCACGTCCCCGCCGAGAAGGGCGTCGTCAAGTGGATGTCCGGTGACGTCTACGAGACCATGGCCACGGCCGACTCCACCGGCGGCGCGGTCGGCTTCACCGTCTGCTGGGTGCCCCCGGGCGGCGGACCGGTGGCGCACGTCCACAGGAGCGCCGACGAGTCCTTCTACGTCATCTCGGGTGAGCTGGAATTCCTGAACGGCGACCGGACCTTCGTGGCGAACACCGGCGACTTCGTCTTCGTACCGAGGGGCACCCGGCACCGGTTCCGCAACCTCACCGCCGAACAGGCGCACATGGTGTCCTTCTTCACCCCCGGCGGCGGCGAGGGGCTGTGGCTGGAGGGCGGGGACGACCCCGTTCCCGGCAAGCGGCCCGAGTTCTGGCCGCCGGAGCGCGGCATGGCGCTGGGCCCGCTCCTCACCCGCGAGGACATAGACCTGGAGATCCTGCCCGAGGAGGCGGACCTCGGCAGGCCCGCCGACAAAGCCTGAACAGAGCCTGGGCAGAACCCGAGCAGAACCCGAGCAGAACCTGGGGCCATGTCCAACTCGACGCCCCCTGCGCCGAGTTGGACATGATTCTTACGAACCCGGGACATCAACCCAAAGTGCGCCCTATATCCGTTTCATCCCCCTGATCTCGGTCTAGCGTTGCGAATCGTCCGGCGCCGAGCGTGAGCGCCCCGCCGGGCCCCCATTCCCCTTCCCGCAAGAGGAGTACGCACGCATGACCCTCGCCAAGGCCCGCGCCTCCCGCACCTCCCGGATCACCCGCACCGTCGCCACCGGCGCCGCCATCGCCGCGGCGGCCCTCTTCGCCGCGCCCGCCGCCGTCGCCGCCAACTCCCCTCAGCCGAAAGGCAGTTCGGCGGTGTTCGTGCAGAGCGACGACACGACAGCGAACACCGTCGTCGCCTACGCCCGCGCCGCCGACGGCACCCTCACCCGCAAGGGCGTCTACGCGACGGGCGGCAAGGGCGGCATACTGCCCGGCACCGTCGCCGACCACCTGGCCTCGCAGGGTTCGCTCGCCTACGACCGCCACAACCACCTCCTCTACGCCGTGAACGCGGGCAGCGACACCGTGACCGTCTTCGCCGTGCACGGCACCCAGCTCCGGCGGGTCCAGGAGATCTCCAGCGGCGGGAGTTTCCCGGTCAGCGTCACGTTCCACGGCAACCGGGTCTACGTCGCCAACACGCTCGGCGGCGGTTCCGTCCAGGGCTTCGTACGGACCGGCGACCGACTGGTCAAGGTCCCCTCCTGGAACCGCAACCTCGGCCTGGACAAGGCGACTTCGGCCGTCGGGCAGATCTCCTTCACCCCGGACGGCTCGAAGCTCGTCGTCACTACGAAGGCCTCGGGGCAGAGCATCGACGTCTTCCCGGTCAGCGCGCACGGCGGTCCGTCCGCGCGTCCCGTGGTGACCTCGACCCCGGGCGCCGTGCCGTTCGGTTTCGCCTTCGACTCCGCCGGCCGGATCCGCGTGACGGAGGCCGGGACCAACTCGGTGGGCACCTTCACGGTCGGCCGCGACGGCAGACTCACGGCCAAGGGGACCGTCCCGACAGGCCAGACCGCCACCTGCTGGGCGGTGACCGCCGGCAATCACCTCTACGTCTCCAACGCCGCCAGCGGCACCCTGTCCGGCTACCGGGTCGGCCCCCAGGGCGAGTTGACCGCACTGGGCAACACGGCCACCGACGCCGGCACGGTCGACGCGGCCGCCTCGTCGGACGGCCGGTACCTGTACGTCCAGACCGGCATCAAGGGCGTGGTGGACGAGTTCCGGGTCGGCGCGAACGGTTCGCTCACCGCGATCGGTTCGGTCGAGGTGCCGGGGGCGGTCGGCGGCGAGGGCATCGTCGCGGGCTGACCGACACCGACACCGACGCCGATACCGACCACGGCAGGACAGGACCGGACAGGCACCGGGGCCCCCGCACAGCGGCGGGCCCCGGACCCGTACCCCCTCCCCCTGTTTTCGTCGGCACCGCATCCAATCCAAGGTCCCAGCGGGAACGGATTACGTCCGGACATGTCCCGACCGCGGAGGCCCTCGGTGAAAGAAGCAGTGCATATCGGCAGGAACCCGGCCCCAGGGCCCGACCTGGAGGAGCTGGTCGGCCAGGTGGCACTCGGGGACGAGGACGCCTTCGCCGGTGTCTACGACGCCGTGGCGGCCCCGGTGCTGGGCGTCGTGCGGGCCGTGCTGCGCGACCAGGCGCAGTCGGAGGAGGTGACACAGGAGGTGCTGGTGGAGGTGTGGCGGACCGCTCCCCGCTACCGGCGCGACCGCGGGAGTGCCGTCAACTGGATCCTCACCCTGGCGCACCGCCGGGCGGTGGACCGGGTGCGCTCGGTGGACGCCGCGGCGGCCCGCGACCACAAGGCCGCGCTGCTGGACCGGCTCCCCGAGTACGACGAGGTCGCCGAGCGCGTCGAGGCCCGGCTGGAGCGGGAACAGGTACGGCGCTGCCTGCGCACCCTGACCGAACTCCAGCGCCAGTCCGTCACGTTGGCGTACTACCGGGGCCTGACCTATCGCGAGGTGGCGGAGGCGCTGGCGCTTCCCCTGGGCACCGTCAAGACCCGCCTGCGCGACGGCCTGATCCGACTGCGCGACTGCCTGGGGGTGACCGCGTGACGACCGTCGATCTGCACCGGCTGACGGGTGCCTACGCCCTGGACGCGCTGCCCGAGGAGGAGAGCACCGCCTTCGAGCGACACCTGGCGGGCTGCGAACCCTGCGCGCAGGAGACCGCCGAACTGAGCGCGACCGCCGCCCGCCTGGGACTCGCCGTCGCCTCGACGCCCCCGACCGCACTGCGCGAGCAGGTGCTCCACCGGATCACGGCCGTCCGCCAGGAGACCCCCGGCAGACAGCTCCAGAGCCGCATCGCACGGGTGGGCCCGCGCGCCCGCGCGCTGTCCCGCTGGGCGCTCGCCGCCTGTCTCGCGGGGGCCACGGCCCTCGGTGGTACGGCGATCTGGCAGCACCAGCGGGCCGAGGACGCCCGCGACCAGGCTCAGCGCGCCGCACAGGCGGCGGACGAGATCGCCGCCGTACTGGCCGCGCCGGACGCCAGGACGCGCGCCGCCGGGCTGGCCGAGGGTGCCACGGGGACGGTCGTCGTCTCGCGTGACCGGGACCGAGCCGTGTTCGTCGTCTCGGGGATGGCCCGTCCGCCGGGCGGGAAGGTCTACCAGCTGTGGTTCGACGACGCCGGGACCATGCGGCCGGCCGGCCTGATGAACCCCGACCGCGCCGACCAGGCCGTCCTGCTGCGGGGCGGCGTCGACAGCGCGTCGGGCATGGGCATCACCGTCGAACCCGACGGCGGCTCCCAGCACCCCACCTCTGCCCCGGTCGCCCTGATGACCTTCCCGAGCTGAGGCGGACCGGTCGGACGAGACCCGTGACCGTCACGGTGACCCGGGGCGTCCAGACGCCGCCCGCCCTGACACCCCTCCCCAGCCGAGCCACGCCCACCTCGAAGCACCGGCGCGCCCCCCGTCAGACAAGCCCCGTGACCGTCACCGTGACCCTCGGCACGGACCGCGGCGGTGCCACGGCGTCCAGACGCCGCCCGCCACGGCGCCCCTCCCACCCGAGCCACGCCCACCTCGAAGCACCAGCGCGCCCCCGTCAGACAAGCCCCGTGACCGTCACCGTGACCCTCGGCGCGAACCCCGCCGGTGCCACGGCGTCCAGGCGGCGCTCGACCGTGTCCCGGACGCCGCGCGCCACGTCGACGGTCCTGGCCCGCCGTAGCGCGACGACGTGGATCTCGACCCGCCAGGGACCGTCACCGTCCGGCGGGGTCATCCGCACCCCGGCGGGCGCCGCCCCGGGCCGCGACACCATCGACCGCAGCCGGTCGGTCAGCCCCGGCCGGAGGAAGGCGACCCCCGGGACGCCCTCGACGGCCGTGGCGACCTCCGCGGCGAGCGTCGCGTGCGCGGGGTTCCCGTACGGCGCGGAATCCTCGGAGTGCTGCGCGGTCATGCCGTACCGCCTTCCTGATCGTCATCGTCATCGTCGTCGTCGGACATCGGGGTGGACACGAGGTCTGTCACTCGGATGTCAACTGCCGTGACCCCCATGCCCAGTTCACGGTCCGCGGCCTCCCAGACCCGTTCGCGCACCTGGGCGGCGAGGTCGGGCAGGGGCGCGTCGGCCGGGGCGTGGATGTCGAGGCGGACCTCGACCGTGCCGGCGTCACCGCCGTCGGCACCGCTGCCGTCACCGTCGTAGAGGAGACGGCAGGAACCGGCCCGGACACCCGGGACCGTCTCCGCCGCGGCGCGCAGCGCGCGGGCCGCGACCGCCTCCATGATCCACAGGTCCTCGGCGGGTTCACCGAGGGGCAGGGGACGGCCCGGACGCAGTTCGAGGCGTACGACGTCCATGATCCGCCGGGTCAGCGGCTCGGTGTCGTAGGCGGAGGCGGAGGTGTCCGTCTCCGCCTGGAGGCCGCGCACGACGGACTCCAGGTCGTCGAGTCCGTGGACGGCTTGTCGGCAGTGCGGGCAGGAGCGGAGGTGGGGATCGTCGCTCTGCCGCTCCCAGTCGTCCCAGGTCCGCGACAACAGCCTTCCGCACGGCAGGAGTTCGTCGTCGGCCTGGGCGGACGCATTGTTCGGCGGGTCGGTGCGGTCGGTGCGGTCGGTGCGGTCGGTCATCGCCAGGCCCCCAGTGCTTGGGTCAGAGATCGGCGGGCGCGGAAGACACGGGCGCGGACGGCCTCCTGGCTGATGCCGACCGCGTCCGCGATGAACTCGTAGGAACGGCCGTCCAGTTCGCGCAGCACCCAGCAGGCGCGCTGTTCGGCCGACAGCAGGTCGAGGGCCTCCCGCAACTCGCGGACCGCGTCGCGGCCCTCGGCGATCCGGGCCGGGGAGGTGGTGTGTTCGGCCGCCGGGACGTCGTCCGCCGCCTCCAGCGAGGCCACGGGTCTGCGCGAACGCAGCACGTTCAGGCAGCGGTTGGTGACGATCCGGTACATCCAGGTGCCGAAGGCGGAGCGGCCCTGGAACTCCGGGAGCCTGCGCCAGGCACTGAGGAAGGCGTCCTGTACGGCGTCCTCCGCCTCCGCCGCGGTGCCGAGCAGGCTCGTGGCGAGCCGGAGCAGCGCCGGTGCGTGCCGTTGCACGAGCACGGCGAAGGCGTCCTCGTCCCCCTCCGCGGCCCGGACCGCGAACAGGGCGTCGTCCGTATCCGCCACCACTGGGCGACTCCTCTCGTCCGGTCTGTCCGAGGGTTGGACACGGCCGCTCGGTGGCTGTGACGCGCGTACGCCCTCTTGTTTTTCTTCCGGAGCCGAAGCGTGCACGGATTGGCCGGAAAGGGAAATTCATCCGATCGTGGGGCCGACCAATCCGCGCGCCTTTCGGGGCCGGATTCCCCCCGTGACCAAGCCCGAGACCGCGCCCGAGAAGAAACCCACCAAAGCACTGCTGCCGCTCGCCGCGCTCAGCGGCGCGCTGGCGGGTTTCGCCGCGCTCGCGGTCGCCGAGGCCGTGGCGGGCGGGACCCGTCCGCAGGCCGGGCCGGTCGTCGCGGTCGGGGGCGCGGCGATCGACCGTACGCCCGCCGCCGTGAAGGACTGGGCGATCCGCCATTTCGGCACCGACGACAAACTCTTTCTCCAGCTGGGAATTCTCGCGGTACTGGCGCTTTTCGCGCTGGCCCTGGGAATTCTCGCGCTGCGATTCCGGCGTACGGGAGCGGCCGGCGTGCTGCTGTTCGGAGTCGTCGGCGCCCTCGCGGCGACCGGCCGCCCGGACTCCACCGGGATCACCGACGCACTGCCCTCCGTGGTCGGCGCCGTAGTCGGGGCCGTGGTGCTGTATGTGCTCGTGGGTCGTCTCCGGCCCCGGCCCCGGGTCCACACCTCCCCGTCCGCTGCGGGATGGGACCGGCGCGGTTTCGTGATCGCGGCGAGTGCCGCCGCGGTCGGCTCCGCCGGTGCCGGGCTCCTCGGCCGTTCGCTGAGCGGTGCCGACGGCCGGGACGCGGTCGCCTCCCGCCGGAACCTGGTGCTGCCGGTACCGGGTTCCCGGGCCCGTGCCGTACCGAAGGGCGCCCAACCGCGCGTCCCCGGCGTCAGCCCTTTCCTCACCGCCAACGCCGACTTCTACCGCGTCGACACCGCCCTGGTGGTGCCCAAGGTGGACGCGACGACCTGGCGGCTGCGCATCCACGGGCATGGCGTACGACGCCCGCTCACCCTCACCTTCGACGACCTGCTCCGGCGCGAACTGGTCGAGCGCGACATCACGCTCACCTGTGTGTCGAACGAGGTCGGCGGCCCGTACGTCGGCAACGCGCGCTGGATCGGCGTACAACTGGCCGATCTGCTCGCCGAGTTGGGGGTCAAGCCGCCCTCCGAGGGCGGCCCGGCCGACCAGTTGGTGGCGCGTTCCGTGGACGGCATGACGATCGGCAGCCCGGTCGAGGACGTGATGGACGGCCGCGACGCCCTCCTCGCCCTCGGCATGAACGGCGAACCGCTGCCCTTCGCGCACGGCTTCCCCGTCCGCATGGTCGTGCCCGGCCTGTACGGCTTCGTCTCGGCCTGCAAATGGATCAAGGACATCGAGCTGACGACGTTCGCCGCCTACGACCCCTACTGGGTCAAGCGCGGCTGGGCCCGCCGGGCGCCGATCAAGACCGGGTCGCGGATCGACACCCCGAAGCCGTTCGCCCGGCCGAAGTCCGGGACGGTGATGGTGGCCGGGGTCGCCTGGGCCCAGCACCGCGGCATCGACCGGGTCGAGATCCGCGTCGACGACGGCCCCTGGCAGGAAGCCCGGCTGGCCGCCGAGGACACCCGCGACACCTGGCGCCAGTGGTCCTTCCCCTGGCAGGCCACCAAGGGCGGCCACACCCTCACCGTCCGCGCCACCGACCGCACCGGCGCGGTGCAGACCGACAGACGGACCAGGACCATTCCGGACGGCGCGAGCGGATGGCACTCCGTGGTCGTGACCGTCGGCTGACCTCACAAGCGACCCCACAAGCCACTTTTCCCCTTCCCCGTATCACCGCAGCTCAGGCTGCACCGACCCTCAGGAGAAACACCATGAGTACCCGTATCCGCCGTACCGCGGTCGTCCTCGCCGCCGCGGCCGTGCTGCCGTTTGCCCTGAGCGCCTGCTCCGACAGCGGAAGCGACTCCGCGAAGTCCGACGCCTCCACCAAGGCGTCCGCCACCGCCACCGACAACAGCATGAGCGGCTCCGACGCCGGCACGGCCGACCAGCCCTTCGGCACCGGTTGCGCGGCCGTCCCGAAGAGCGGCTCCGGTTCCTTCGACGGCATGGCCCAGGACCCGGTGGCCACCGCCGCGTCCAACAACCCGGCGCTGTCCACGCTCGTGGCGGCGGTGAAGAAGGCGGGCCTCGTCGACACCCTCAACAACGCCCAGAACATCACCGTGTTCGCGCCGACCAACGACGCCTTCGCGAAGATCCCGAAGGCCACCCTGGACAAGGTCCTGAACGACAAGGCCCAGCTGACCAAGATCCTCACCTACCACGTGGTGGGGCAGAAGCTGACGCCCGCGAACCTGGAGAACGGCTCCTTCGACACCCTGGAGAAGTCGAAGCTCACCACCGCCGGTTCCGGTCAGTCGTACACCGTCAACGACTCCGCGAAGGTGGTCTGCGGCAACGTCAAGACGGCCAACGCCAACGTCTACATCATCGACACGGTGCTGATGCCCACCAGCTGACGTCGGCTTGATGCCGGTCGGCTGACGCCTTGAAGGATTTCCCGTGCCCGCCCCGTCACAGACGCGGCGGGCACGGGTCTGAAGAAGTGAGAGCACATCGGCCACGAGGCAGCGAACCAGTCAGCCCACGAGGCAGCGCACGAGACAGCCCACGAGACAGAAAGAGGTATGCCATGACCACGCAGACCGCACCGGTCGCCACCCAGGTCCGACCCACCAAGGACCCGGCCACCACCGACGTCTCCGGCGGAGCCACCGGCGCCGGTCAGCCCGCCGCCGACCGCGGTCGTACGTCGATCGCCGATGTCGTCGTCGTGAAGGTGGCCGGTATCGCCGCCCGGGAGATCCCCGGCGTGCACGACATGGGCGGCGGCCTCTCGCGCAGCATCGGCGCCGTGCGTGACCGCGTGCCCGGTGGCCGGCCCAACGTGGGGCGCGGGGTGAAGGTCGAGGTGGGCGAGCGGCAGACGGCGATCGATCTGGACCTGGTCGTCGAGTACGGGGTGTCCGTGATGGACGTCGCCCAGGACGTACGGGAGAACGTCATCTCCGCCGTGGAGCGCATCACCGGCCTCGAGGTCGTCGAGGTGAACGTCACCATCAACGACGTCCACCTGCCCGACGACGACGAGCCCGCGCACACCGGCGAGGCCCGCGTGGAGTAGAGCGGCCGGTCGAGGGCACGGGCAGGAGGGGTGGATCCGGTGGAGAGGTGGAGGTGGACGGGCATGAGCACACCGTTCGTCGGGATGATCGCGGGCATGGCCCTGGCGTTCGCCGGCTGGTTCGGCGGGTTCGGTGCCTTCCTGCTGGTGGCGGCACTCGGCGGCCTGGGCTGGGCGGTGGGCCGGTGGTTCGACCGCGGCGGCACCGTCCAGGACGTACGGGACGCGTTCGAACGGAGCCGTCGATGACCACCGCAGCACCCGCATCCGTACCCGCACCCTCCTCACAGCGGGGTACCACCACCGTCTCGGAGCGCGCCGTCCGCAGAATCGCCGAGCGGGCGACCGCCGAGGCGCTGCCCGGCCGTACGGCCCAAGCAGCGGCGACCGTACGGGGCCGGAAGGCGGAGGTGTCCCTGGGCGTGACGCTCCCCTACCCGTCCTCACTGGCCGACGGAGTACGGGACGTCCAGCGCCATGTGGTGGACCGCACCCGGGAGTTGACGGGCCTGGACCTACCGACCGCGCGCGTCAACGTCACCTCGCTGGCGCCCCCGAGGTACTCCCGCGCTCCGGTGTCCCCGCCCGAGGAGACCAACTCCCCCAGCACACCCAGTCGTTGGTGGTCCGGGCGCCGGATCCCGACCGCCCTGCTGACCTCGTCGGCGGCCCTGGCCTGCGGTGCGCTCGCCCTCGATCTGATCCAGGTGCACACCGCCCACCGCGCGGCGGCGGCCTGGCGCGTCTCGGCGGTGCACTGGCTGTCCGGACACGGCCCCGGAGACCCGGCCGTCGTGATCGCGGGCGGCCTGACGGCCCTGCTGGGCGTCTGGATGATCGTGCTCGCCGTCACTCCGGGTCTACGGCACCGTTCCACCGTCCGTACGACGGCCGGACGCGTCGACGCCGCCGTGGACCGCTCGGCGGTACGGTCCCTGGTCCGTGACGCGGTGGGCGACGTGCCCGGCATCACGGCGGTACGGGTCCGGGTACGCCGCCGACGGATCACCGTGCGGGCGCGACTCGCCTTCGGCGACCGGGCCGAGGCGTCCGCCGCGGTGACGGCAGCCGCCAATGCCGCCGTATCCTCCTGTCGGCTGCGCCGCGAACCTCGGGTACGGATCACGGTCACCCCGGAGCCGGTATGGCAACCACCGACAGCACCCGACGTACCTTCCGCACCCTCCGTACCCTCCGTACCCACAACCCCCCTTGCCGCCAAGGAAGTTGACCAGTGATCCGCACCGCCCACACGGCCGTCAACCGAACCGCCCTCGGTGCGGGCGGACTTGTCCTCCTCCTCACGGGTTCCTGGCTCGCCACCACGGACCGGACCGTCGCACGCCAGTTGCCGACCTGGTGGCCCAACTCCGGTACGGGGGCTGTGCTGTTGGAGCCGGGAAGGCTGGCGCAATTGCGGAGCGAGGGCTGGTGGACGCCCACGGTCATGACCGCGTCGATCGGGCTGACGGTGCTGTTCGCGTTCTGGGCTCTCGGGCAGCTGCGTTCGGGTTCGGGGCGTCGTATGGCGCTGCCCTCCCCCGGCTGCACGGTACGACCGCGGGCGCTGGCCGAGGCGTTGACGGCGCGGGCGACGGCCGTACCCGGAGTCGCACGTGGGCACGCCCGGGTACTGCCCCGACGCGGGCGCCGCCTGGAGATGGAGCTGCGGGTGTGGCTGGCCCCGGACACGTCCCCGGACGCCGTACTCCCCGCCCTGCGCGCGGTGACGGCGGAAGCGGAGGGCGCGGCTGCCCCGTACACGACCCACACCCGACTCCGGCTGAGCGCCGCCGCCACCCCGCACCGGGCGCCCCATGTCCGCTGAGTCGTACGTCGGCCGGATCCGCCGGATCCGCCGGATCGCTGGTTTCCGGCCACCGGCGGCCTGGTGGCCGGCGCTGCGCCGCACGCCGGTGTCGTTGTGGAACGACGACATCTCGGACTACGCGGCGGCGCTGACGTACTACGCGATCCTCTCGGTACTTCCCGCCATGCTGGCCACGGTCATCGCGTTCGGGATGATCAGCCCGGAGACGGCCGAGGAGTTCGTCACCCACGTCACGGCGTACGCCCCCGCCGGCTCCGGTACGGAACTGCACGCGGCCCTGACCCACGTCCTGCGCACGGACCGCACGGCATGGCCCCTGCTGGTGGCGGGCAGCGTCAGCGCGCTGTGGTCGTCGACGAGTTATCTCGCCGTGTTCCGCCGCGCCCTGCACCGTATGCACGGCACCCAGGACCACCGTTCACCCTGGCGCAAGGCCCCGCGCATCGTACTGACCGCGCTGGCGCTGCTGGGCCTGCTCCTCGTCGGCTCGCTGACCCTGCTGCTGACCGGCCCGCTCGCGGAGGCCGTCGGCCGGATGGCGGGTGTGGACGAGACCGCCGCCTGGGCGTGGGACCTGCTGCGCTGGCCGGTCCTGCTGTGCCTGGTCGCGCTCCTGGTCGTGGTCGTCTTCCACACCGGCCCGGCGGGGGCGCGTAGACGCGGGCACAGCTTGCCCGGCGGCGTCCTCGCCTCCGCCCTGTGGCTGATCGTCTCGGCCGGCTTCTCGACGTACGCGACGACGCTGGGCGCCTACAGCAGGCTGTACGGCTCGCTCTCGGGCAGCGTCGTCTTCCTCATCTGGCTGTGGCTGTCCAACCTCGCACTGCTCAGCGGGGCGCAGTTCGCGGCGGAGCTGGCGAAGACCCGCGAGGCGTGACTCAGACGGTGTCGAACGTGCCCGCCTTGACGCCCGCTATGAAGGAAGTGAAGACACCGGCCGGGAAACCAAGGACCGGACCACTCGGGTTCTTGGAGTCACGGACGGGAACGATGCCGCGCGGGGCGACGAGGTTTGCGGCGGCCTCAACACAGTTACCGCCGTTGTTGCTGTACGAGGACGTGAACCAGCGGGGGGTCTCGGTCGTCACGGGGTGCCCTTTCGTGCCTGTTCGATCAGCGTGACTCAGACGGTGTCGAACGTGCCCGCCTTGACGCCCGCTATGAAGGAAGTGAAGACACCGGCCGGGAAACCAAGCACCGGACCACCCGGGTTCTTGGAGTCACGGACGGGAACGATGCCGCGCGGGGCGACGAAGTTGGCGGCGACCTCGATGCACTGGCCGCCATTGCCACTGTAGGAGGACGTGAACCAACGGGGGGTCTCGGTCGTCACGGGGTGCCCTTTCGCAGCTGGTTGATCAAGGCCACAGACGCCGCTTGCGACAGCGCTTCAGCCTGTAGCTGATGGTAGGCCGCCAATATGGGCAGCACGAAAGCACTTTCGCGTTCGAGATGGCCCCGGTGCGTGGACTCGGCGTAGGACATGAGCGAGCGGTCCGGCATCGTGAGCATGGTGACGGGCAGGCTGAACGGTCGCCGAGCACCCATGGAGAACGGCGCGACCTGCAACACGGTGTTCGGCAACTCGGCGAATCCGAGCAAGCGTTGGAATTGGGCATCCATGACAGCGGGGCTCCCCATCGGTCTGCGGATGCACCCTTCGTCGAGCACCACGAAGAGCAGGGGCGACGGTGACCGGACAAGTGCGCCTTGCCGCTTCGCCAACAACTCGACCCGTTCGTCGGCTTGCTCGGGCGTGATCGCTTCCCGCCGCACCGCGTCCGCCTCCAACGCCGCCCCGTATTCGGGCGTCTGGAGGAGACCGGGGATGACTCCCACCTCGTACAGCCGGATCTCCGCCGCCCGTGCCTCGTGCGCGACGTACTCCGGAAACCCTTCGAGCAGCGCCGTGTAGCGCACGGACCGGCTCAGGCGTTCGAACTTGTCGCCGGTGCCGAACACCCTGTCAACACTTATCGCGAAACGTCGAGTTGGTGGGCGCCGACCAGTTTCCACGGCGGAAATATGCGACCCGGTGCATCCGACGCGGACAGCCAGCTCGTCCTGCGTCCAACCCCGCTCATCCCGCGACGTGCGCAGTTGTAGCCCAAACGCCGCGCTCGGCGATTTCTCGGCGTCCAGTTCTTTCCGGTTCAACAGTCGCCGCCTAACTAACCAAACAACTCACGCAAGTTGATGACTTCTCAACTCTAGGTCACCCTGAGCCGCATCGGTAGTGGAACGACTACGGAGAGCAGCGACCCATGTCTGGAGAGACGGAACCCCCTCAGCTCCCCGCCCCCGGCACACTCTTGGTGGATTCACGCGACCGGGTCGGCGAGTTTCGCGGTGAGTGGTGCGGGCTGTGGTCCCTTCGGCCGGTCGCGGGCGGTACCGAGTGGACCGTGAACCCCGAGGACGTGCAGCCGGCGGACCCCCAACAGCGATTGCGCGCCGAGACCGCCCGCGCCAACGCCCGTAGCCGGGGTGAGGTGCTGTGACCGTCCCGATCCGCCGCACGTTCCGCTTCGTCGACTGGACGCTACGGCCCGACCACGACCCCGATGCCCCACCGCCGACGTACGCGTTCCGCTGCCTCGCCCTCAACGCCGACGACACGGAGTGCGCCGCGCGCTCGTCCCCGAGCAACGACCCGACAGAACCCCAGACTTGGGCCTTCGCCCACCTGCGCGAGCACCCCGGGCACACCAGTTACGCCGAGGTGATCGAACGGCCGTGGGTGATGTGGGAGGGACGTCCGGCGTGACCGTTCGTGGAGACGAACCTTCCACCCCGGTAAGGCACGGCAAGAACCGACAACATGGAGGATCAAATGAGCACCACAACCGCTACGGCTCTCCCCTTGGGGGTCCGGCACCTGGTGTCGCCGGCTCCTACGAACGATGAAGCGCCCGTCATCACCTACAGCGACGCGCTTCAGATGAACGTCTCGGCCGAGGGCAACCCGTGGCACGCGATCACGGCGGAGATGCCGGAGACGCAGACGGAGACCAGCAACGGTGACGGTTCGTCGCCGGGCTCCGACAGCGGAACCGACCTGTACTGACATGCGCCCCATCCTCATCCTCACGGGCCGGAACGACCTGACGGCCGATGCTGTGGTTGAGGAGTTGGTGAAACGCGGTGAGTACGTCGTCAGGTACGACACGGCCGACTTTCCCACTGCGTCCCGTCTGGCCGTCTCCCTCACCGGGGACGGCTGGACGGGCACTCTCACCGGCTCCCGCGCTGTCCCCCTCGAATCCGTCAAGTCGGTGTGGTGGCGACGTCCGAACGAGTTCAGAACCCCCGATGACTGGCCGGGACATGCCCAAGCGCTTGCTGTCTCAGAAGCCCGGTCCGGCCTGCTCGGCGTGCTCGGCTCGCTGCCCGTCCGCTGGATCAATCACCCCTCTCGGGACGCTGCCGCGAACTACAAGCCCGTTCAACTCGCCGTTGCTGCCCGCTCCGGGCTCGACGTGCCCCGCTCCGTGATCACGTCGGACCCCGAACACGCCCGTACGTTCGTGGGGGACGACACGGTTGTCTACAAGGGGCTCGGCGGGGGCGTGCTCGGCCCTGGAGGGAAGCGGCAGTTCCTCCCCGTGGCGCTCGTCTCCGCGGGCGACATGGACGACGGGGTGACAGGTACCGCGCACCTGTTCCAAGAGCGCGTGGACAAGGCGTACGAGGTGCGGCTCACCGTCATCGGTGACCGCATGTTCCCCGTGGCCATCCACGCAGGCAGCGAAGCCGCACAACTCGACTGGCGAACCGACTACCAGTCGCTTACCTACGAACCCGTCGGCATGCCCCCGGAAGTGGAGCAGGGGGTTCGTCGGCTCATGGACGAACTCCGCCTGTTCTTCGGCGCGTTGGACTTTGCCGTCACACCGGACGGACGTTGGGTGTTCTTCGAGGTGAACCCCAACGGTCAATGGCACTGGCTCGCTGTCAAAGCCGGTGTCCCGCTCGTTGAAGCCATGGCCGACGCTCTGCAAGGAGAGACCTGATGCCCGTAGCGTCCACGTGGACCGAAGCCGCCAAAGCGCTTGCCGACAAGGTGACCGGCGATACCCCCGCATGGCACGACGCGGTGAGCAACACCCCCCGTCACCTCCTGGTGCCGCGCTGGTGGCGTCGCATCCCCAACAGCCCTACGCAGGAATGGGAGTTGGTACACCTCCCCGAGGGCTCTCCGGAACGGCTGCACGCCGCCTACACCGACGAAACGCTGGTGACGCGCGTCGGCCCCCTGCACGCCGACCGGGCACAACCCGACGAACGGGCATCGGGCGATCCGACGTCGTCATCCACTCTGCCGGGGCTCATCGTCTCCATGGCGGACCAGCTCGGAGCCAAGCCAGGGCACCAGGTGTTGGACATAGGTACAGGGTCGGGCTACTCCGCGGCGCTCTTCGGGCGACGGCTCGGAGACGAGAACGTGACGAGCGTGGACGTGGACCCGTACCTGGTGGATGCGGCCCGTACGCGACTCGCCGAGTTCGGGCGTGCGCCGCGTATGGAAGCCATCGATGCGACAGGGGAGCTACCGGGCTCCGAGTACGACCGCATCATGGCGACGGTCTCGGTTCGGCCCGTCCCCCCGTCATGGCTTCGCGCGCTCCGTCCCGGTGGCCGGCTGGTCACGACCATTGCGCACACCGCGCTGTTGATCACGGCGGACATGGGAACGGACGGCATCGCGCGGGGTAGCGTCCAGCCCGACCCCGCAACTTTCATGGAAACCCGGCAGGAAGCCGACTACCCGCCGAAGCTGAACGACGTGTTCGTGTCCGCCCGAGTTCGTGAGGGCGAGGACGTACGACCCCCGGACGGGCCGATTCCCGATCTGTGGCAGGAATGGCCGCTTCGCTGGCTGTACGAGCTGGAGACGCCCGGCGTAGAAACCCGCGCGGCTACGTATCCGGAGGATGGCCGCCGCGTGGTGTGGCTGCTCGCCGGTGACGGGTCATGGGCGCGCGCCGAGGACGGTACAGCGCCGCTGGTCCACCAGGGCGGCCCCCGCCGACTCTGGGACGACCTGGAGCGGGTCCGGCGCAAGTGGGAGGAGCACAACCGGTTCTCCCTGCACTCGCTTCGGGCGGAACTCAGTTCTGAGGGCAGTTCTCTGCTCTCGCCGGACGGTTCGTGGACCTTCGCTGTCTGACCGGCACCGGACATAGACCGCCCCGTCTGTCCGCTGTCCCCCGTGGCAGACCGGCGGGGTTTCCTCATTCCTGGGCTGCCGAGTTCGCAGCGCGCGGCATTGACTACGACTACCGCTATCCCGGTGATCACTTCGCACAGTTGGGGCTGTCGGCATGACCTCCGAGGAACTGTCAAGGTTCGAGGACGATCGCGGCCTGAGAGCATCGAGGCATGGGCAAGCACAGCCGACCCGGACCGTCGAACCAGCCGTCGCGCGCCGTCCCTCGCGTGGACGCCGCCAACCCCTTCGCCGCGTACGACAAGCGGCGCCGTCCACCGATGGACATCTACCGACGCCACCGGCCGGCGCACGGCGGCGCCGGTCACCTCCGGCCCGACGAGCCGCGTGTCCTGGAGGAGTGGAGCGGGTTCGCGTACGAGCCGGTCGGCACCGCTCCCGGCCTCGCGGCAGCCCGGCAATGGGTGAACGCACTTCAGATCGGCGACGGCCTTCAGCGTGATGTCCCGTAGCGAAAGGCATCCCGGTCCGCGCCCGGTGCGATGGCTCATCGGGAGCTGTGCAGGCTGAAGTTGCTGGTCACAAGGTTGGTGTGCGTGGGCATCGGGATGCTCGTGCTGGTCGCCGGCAGGTGACTTCGGTGAAGATCGTCGGTCATCGGGCGACTTCGCGGTTTGTGAGGACCAGCAGGGCCCGGACCAGGGCGATCGCCCAGGCGGGGTCGGTGCGTACCTTGCCGAGGACGCGCCAGTTCTTGAGACGGGCGAAGCCGTGCTCAACCGGCGCCCGGACGGCCGCCAGTGCCGTGGTGGACAGCTTCTGGCCTCGTGTCAGGAGCCGGTTGCGGGCGGCCTTGTAATCGCAGCGCCCCGGAATCGGACCGGGTCGGCGACGCAGCAGCCGTGGCGCAGGGACGCCTTGCCCCTCCCGCCAAGATCCTTAACAGCAGCCCGAGCCCGAATACGCCAGCGGGGCTCCCCGCCCACAGGAACGGGAAGTCCCACCCTGCCTGCGCTGGTCAACCGGCCATGGCCGCCACGACTAGCGCAACAGCCGCACCGCACAGCAGCACCACAAGCGGCCATGCCAGCCGGCCGCGCCCGGTACGCCTGCGCCACAGCACCAGCCACAGCGCACACGCCGCCACGAACACGACCGTCACACCGCTCAGCTCGCCGTCCCGCCACGCCACCCGCACGGCGCCAGGGTCAGCACCCCATACAAGGAGCGCAACGAGGACACCCACGGTCAGCGCACACACCGCTTCCAGCAGCCTGCTCATACGGTGCCCTTCTTCTCCGGCGTCTCCGTCAGGTCAGTGCGCGGGCGGAACGGACGGCTCGACCTCGACGGTCTCCGTCTTGCGGCCTTCTGCGTCCGTGCTGGTGGACCGCTTCTCCCCGGCCCGGGGACCGGCCACGGGCGCCTGGGGCGCACCGGACTGCGCGATCTTGACGCGCGTCTTGACCATGAGGGGCTTGCCGTTTGCGTCCTCGACCACCTTGCCGTCCGCCCCGATCAGCGGCAGCTCTTCGGGCATCTTGGACTCGTCCACCGTGCCGTCGGCGTTGACCCACTCCGGAGTGGGCGGCGCCGGCGGCACCGCGGCCTTCTCGGCCTGCCCGCTGTCGGCGGAGGGGGGCGCCTCATCGGCGGAGGCGTTCACCGCCAGGGCACCCAGCAGCAGCACCCCGGCCACCGCTCCACCAGCGAGGGATACACGGGTCTTCTTCATGCGTGGCATCTCCTACGGCTCGATGAAGTGCTGTCCGGACCAGATGGGAACGTTGCCCCCGTACCAGGTGCCGCCGTAGTAGACGGTGGACCCGGCCTTGGTGCCGTAGTAGCCACCCCCGCAGGGAGGGTAGACCCCGAAGTCGTAGGTGAGTTCCATCCTGGAGGTCTCGGTGGAGTTGGCGTAGCCGCTCCAGGTGCCGTCGGGGTTCTGAGTGCCCATGAGCTGCCGGCACACGCCCCATTGGGTGCCGTCCCAGTACAAGTACTGCCATCCGGTCTTGAGGTTGCCCGGGGGACGGTTCCAGACCAGGATGCACGACTGGGCGAGGGGGATGCCGGAGGAGGACAGCCCGTAGGACTTGGCGTAGCCTCCTCTGCTGCCGTGGGAGACCTCCGCGTAGGTGTACAGGCACTTGGAGGAATCGGTGTTGGCCCATACCTCGTCGGACTGGTACACGACGTGCGCCTGGGCGGCGGTGGCGGTGGTGAACACCAGTAGCAGGGATGCGCCGAAGGCGATCAGGGCGCCGAGCGGCCGGGTTAATCGGCGTCTTGCCCGTGAAGCGGGGTGTTGGGTGGGTTTCACAGGGATCCTCTCATCTTGTTCGTGCACGGCTGATGCGGGCCGCTGGTGCGGGCCCGCATACGTGTCTGACCTTATGACATGTCCACGTCCAATTTTCCTGTTTGTTTGATTTTGGAGATGCGCAAGGGGAAAGCGAGCGTGCTGGGCAGTCGGCGCGCAGTGCCAGCTTCATGTCCGCCAGGTAGGGGTGAGTGAGGGCGGCGTCGCGGATGAGTTGGAGAAGGAAGCGCGGAACATGGCTTCGCCGTTGCGGATGGTGAAAGCGGGGCCGTGGTCGGGTCCGTTCAGTGGACCCATCGAGGCGACTCCAACGGGCCCCGGTTCGCAGATAATTCGGGAAGATCAGGCGTCCTGAGAGTTGGTGTGCGTGGGCATCGGGATGCTCGTGCTGGTCGCCGACAGGGCCCGACCCGCCCGACGATCTACGCCATAGTCATCCGCCTGCGACCGGCACGAGTACCCCACTCGCAATCCACACCAGACCCGTGACCTGCGACTTCACGATGCACACCGCTCATCGGGAACACCGCTCACAGCACCGGAACCTCCCCCACCCCATAACCCCCCGCAGGCAACGGCTCCGGCAC
>NZ_JBLTJC010000091.1:0-32749 GCF_048158785.1 Streptomyces colwelliae
CCCCGGGGCATCCCCCCCGCGCTGCGGGCCGGTGGCGGACGCCTTCGAGCGGGTCGTCTCCGGGCGTCCGGAGGACTGGCTGAACCGGAAGATCGAAGTCATCCTCGACGGGATGGCCGCCTCATTTCCGATGGCCGGAAATCGCTCTCCGTCCTAACCGGTTCCGGCGGGGGCGGGCGACGGAACGGCGAATTCCGCTAGTCACGATTGCGGAAGGATGAATTCCGTCGATCGTAATTGCAGCTCGCCCCGGTGTTCGGAACGGGCCTTGCGTTCAATGTTTCACTGTGCATATGCTTCCGGCGCTGGTTGGTGATTCGTCGGAAGTCGGCGAGTTACTGATCGACTCTCGTCGCTAAAACGGTCGGGTCCCGTCCGCTGAGGGCTGGTGGATCCACCGTTTCTTCGCATACGGCAGGTGTTGCGAGGCGGCGTTCGTCAGTCGTGCCCACGCGACTGTTCTGTCGGCGCTTTCCCGGTGGAGTGTCCTGATCCACCAGTGGTCCGCTCGCCGCAGTTTCCCGCTCGGCCGCCCTGCGGTCGTTCTGTCACGGGTGTCCGGAGCCGTACGGCGGTTCACAGGCGCGCGCTCGTCCGCCTGCCCTGGAGCCGCCGGCCCCGCCAGCCTCTGTCTGTTCAGCGCTGCCTACGTCCACAGCACACTGAAAAGTCAGCGAAAGGCCCAGCCATGCCCGAAAAGTCCACGCGTCGATCCGTCACCGACCTCCTCGGCGAACTCGCCGCGGACCCCAATTCCGTACTGAAGGCGTATGCGGCCAACGCGGCCTTCCGGGCGGCGACGGCGGAAGAACTCACCACACCGGACAACCCCTTCCGGCGCCCGGTCCGGCCCGCCGACCTGGCCTGGCTCGACTACAGCCCGGTGCTCCCCGCCGAACGGCAGCTCCTCCTGAGCGGACTGCTCGGACACCGCATGCTGCGCAATGTCTACGACGCCGAGAACACCCTGCTGCCCCCGCAGGCCAATGAGGCCGCCGACGGCGACGGGGAGCGTTTCCACTCGCACGAGAACCGGCTGCTCGGCGCGCTGGCCCGGCCGATCCTCGAGAACCACCTGTTCGGGTACCTGGAGGAGGGGCGCGAGGCGCTCGCCGAGCCCACGGTCGAGTCGGTGAAGAAGGTGGTCCGCGAGTACAGCGAACGCCGTGCCGCCGAACCCCACAGCGCCTTCGCCACCGCCGCCGGGCGCAAGGACGCACAGAGCGCCGCCACCTTCCTCCTCATCCAGACGGGCGTGTTCCTGCCCGCCGTCCACACGGCCATCGGCCGCGGCGCACTCGCCGAGACCACGCTGGCCCATCCCGGCCTCAGGGCCGCGCTGGAGGAGATCTGGCGCGGCTGGGTCCTCGCCGCTCCCGACTACTACGCGATGTTCAAGGGCGCCGGACTCACCAGCGCGACCGCCGCCTACTGGCAGTTCTCCCTCAGCACCTCTCTCGCCCGGGGGAACCACCTGCTCGGCCTGGCCCTCGCCGGCGACCGGCTGCCCGAGTTCCTCGGCGCCGTCACCCACTTCCTGGTGGACCAGGCCGCCTCCGCCGCGCCGCTGCGCGATGTCCTCCGGGAAGCGCTCGGCCTGCGCGCCGCCTACTTCGCCGACACCCCGGCCATGGAGCCGGAGCAGGCGGCCGACCTGGTGGACCGCCTGCTCGGCCCGCTCCCCGGCCTCTTCGGCGACCGGGTGATCGCCGCGTTCCACCGGGGCTTCGTCGACAGCGCCCGGATCGCCGGCCGATGGGACGGCGACCTGACCGAACAACTGGTGTGGGCCGACCGCATCGAGGACTACAAGACCGCCGCGGAAGGCATCCAGAACAAGCTCGTCACCGAGAACATCACGGTGGACCTGGACACCTTCGTGGAGACGCACGAGGAGACCTCCACCACGCACGTGCACGACGAGCACCGCCTGGTCATGGTCGAGAGCGGCCAGATGCACTTCTGGAACAACGTCACCCACCGCATCGCGCTCTCCGCGGGCGACAAACTCCTCATCCCGACGTCGAGGCTGCACGGGTCCGTGGTTCTTTCCGGAACCTGCGTGTATCACCAGCCGATCATTCCTGAGGAAATGTTCCAGGAATTCGTCACGCGCTGACCGAACTCCCTTCTTTTCCCTGGTCCTTTTTCTGGTCCTTTTCTGTGAGAGCGGAGTGAGGTTCGGCATGCCCGAAAGCAAGAAGCGTCCGAGTGGAGTGAAGAAGGACGCGGTGCTGGAAGCCCTGCAAGACATCACCATCGGAGAGACCCCGGAATGGGGTACAGGGAGCGCCGGGAAATTCCTGGAGGCCGTCCTGTCGAGCACGGATCTCTTTCCGTGCACCTTCGCCGTGGCGGCGGCCCGGAAGTCGACGCTGCGGCTGGGATACATCGACGGGACGGACCGTCAGGACGACTGGGCGAGTCTTCCTGATCTCCTGCGCCGGTACTTGGAGGAGTACCGGTCGCTGAGCAAGGAGACGTCCCTCGTGGTGCTGTTCCGTCCGGAGGGCCGGCCCCTGTCGATGGACGCCTATCGTGACCGGTTCTGGGCCGTGCTGCGCTACCTGGTCGCGAAGGACTCCCAGCCCTGGCCCGAGGATCTGCCGAACGATCCGGACGAGCCGATGTGGGAGTTCGCCTTCGGCGGTACGCCGATCTTCGTGGTCTGCAACACGCCGGTCCACGACCGCCGGCGCAGCAGGCACGCCGATCAGTTCATGATCACTTTCCAGCCGCGCTGGGTGTTCGAGGGTCTGGAGGCGGAGTCCCCTCGCGGAGCGGCGGCACGCCGCACGATCCGGGCCCGGCTCCGTAAGTACGACACGGTGGAACCCTCGCCCCACCTGGGCTCGTACGGCGCCTCCGAGAACCGCGAGTGGCGCCAGTACTTCATCGACGACGACAACACCCCCGAGACCGAGGGGGAGCGCTGCCCCTTCCACGCGGGCGCGGCGGCCGCGCTCCAGCGCGTCCCCGGGGTCGAAGGTTCCGGGGCAGCCGGTTCCTGGATCGTCGCGGTGAACGCCGAGGGCCAGCACTCGGTGTGGGAGGCCGAGCGCGCGCTGCCCCCCGGCTGGCACCCGGTGGGGATGTCGGGCACCAGGGACGCCTGCCTCGACCGTATCGCCGAACTCTGGCCCGACCCCCGCCCGCACCTGACGACGCAGGATGCCCGATGACCGTCGCCGACCCGCGTTTCGAGCCGTTCCCGCTGACCGACACCCAGCGCGCCTACCTCCTGGGGCGTGGTGATGTCTTCGAGCTCGGCAATGTGTCGACCCATGCCTACTTCGAGTTCGACGGCGCGCTGGATGTGGACCGGTTCGCCACCGCATGGCGGCTGTTGGTGGAGCGTCACGACATGCTCCGGGCCGTCATCGACCCCGTGTCACTCACCCAGCGGGTGCTGCCCGACACGCCCGCCTTCACCCCGGATCTGGTCGACCTGCGCGAGCTGAGCGCTCCGGAACAGGACCGCGAACTGGCGGCGCTGCGCGGCAGGCTCTCGCACGAGGTGCGGCCGGCGGACCGGTGGCCGCTCTTCGGCGTGACCGTCGCCCGCATCCGCGATGACCTCGTCCGGGTGTTCATCGGATTCGACGGCCTCACCTGCGACTTCGCCAGTTGGCATGTCCTGTCGGGGGAGTTGTCCAGCCTCTACGAGGACCCGGGCGTACGGTTGCCCGTCCTCACGACCGACTTCCGCGCGTACGTGCTCGGCGCGTCGGCGTCCGAGGCGGGTGAGGACCGACGGCAGGCCGAGGCGTACTGGCGCAAGCGGGTCGCCGAACTGCCGCCCGCACCGCGGCTTCCCCTCGTCGCGGACCTGGCAACCGTCACGACTCCGCGGTTCGTCCGTCACGAGGCCGTCCTCGACCGGGCCGACTGGGACACCCTCAAGGACAGAGGGCGGACGGCGGGGCTCACCCCCTCCGCGCTGCTGCTGGCCGCCTTCGCCGAGATCCTGGCCGCCTGGAGCGACGAGGCCCACTTCACGGTCAACGTGCCCCGGATGAACCGCGTGCCCACCCACCCCCAAGTCGACCGTCTCGTCGGCGAGTTCGCCTCCTTCTCCCTCATCGAGATCGACCAGCGCGACGGCGGCACCTTCGCCGAGCGGGCCGGTCGGGTACAGCGGCGGCTGTGGGAGGACCTCAGCCACTCCGAGGTCAGCGGCGCCTGGATGCTGCGCGAACTGGCCCGTGTGCAGGGCGGGATGGAGCACGCCCAGATGCCCGTGGTCCTCACCAGCACACTGGCCTGGGCCGACCCTGAGGGCACCGCCCTCGACCGCACCTGGACACAGGTGTACGGCATCTCGCAGACCCCGCAGGTCTACCTCGACGTACAACTCGACGAACGCCAGGGACGGCTCGTCCACAACTGGGACGTCGTCGAGGAGTTGTTTCCGCCGGGCATGCCCGCGGCGATGTTCGAGGCGTTCAGGCTGCTGCTCGACCGGCTGGTCGCCGACGACGGAGCGTGGACCGTCACGGATCTCGACGTACTGCCGCCCGGCCAACGGGCCCGCCGCACGGCAGTGCGCGGCCGGACCCGGCCGCTGCCCGAGGTACCGGCCCACGCGGCCTTCGTGGAGCGGGCCACCCGTGGCCCCGGACGGCCGGCCGTCATCACCTCGGACCGGACACTCACCTACGGCGACCTCCTACGACACGCCGCACAGGTCGGCGCCGCCCTCACCGACGGCGGTGGCGAGCCGGACCCGGTCGTGGCCGTCTTGCTGGAGAAGGGCTGGCAGCAGGCCGTCGCCGTCTACGGCGCACTGCTCGGCGGTGCCGCCTATCTGCCGCTCGACCCCGCCCAACCCGAGGCGCGCGTACGGGAGTTGTTGGAGCGCACGGGCGTGCGCACGGTCCTCACCAGGAGCGGGGCCGCGCTGTTGCCGCTGCCCGACGGTGTGCGGCGGATCGACGTGGACGGCGACCTGCCGGATGTCGCGCCGCCCACCGTCGACCAACTCCCGCAGCACCCGGACGACTTGCTGTACGTCCTGTTCACCTCGGGGTCCACCGGGACCCCCAAGGGCGTGATGATCCAGCACCGGGGCATGGTGAACGCCCTCCGGGAGACGGCGGAGACCTTCTCGATCGGCCCGGCGGACGTGGTGCTCGGACTCACCGCGCTCCATCACGACATGGCGGCCTTCGACCTGCTCGGGGTGCTGGGAGCCGGCGGCTCACTGGTGCTGCCGGACGCCGACGCCGTCCGCGACCCGGCCCACTGGGCCGAGTTGATGGGCGAGCACGGCGTCACCGTGTGGAACTCCGTGCCGGCCATGCTGGAGATGCTGCTCGACCACCCGGCCGCGGCCCCGGCTCTCCGGACCCTGCGGCTCGCCTTCACCGGCGGCGACTGGATCCCGCCCGAGACCGCCAAGGTCCTGTCCGAACTCGCCCCGCACACAAGGCTGGTGAGCGTCGGCGGTCCCACCGAGACCACTCTGTGGAACATCTGGCACCCGGTGGACCGCACCGATCACGACCGCCCCACCATCCCGTACGGCAAGCCGATCGCGAACACCGTCTACCACCTGCTGGACGAGCGGCTGCGCGAGCGGCCCGACGGAGTGACCGGCGAGATGTACTGCTCGGGTGTCGGACTCGCGCGGGGCTACTGGAAGGACCCCGAGCGCACCGAGGCCGTCTTCTTCCACCACCCGAGCACGGGTGAGCTCCTTTACCGCACCGGTGACCTCGGCCGCTATCTGCCCGACGGCAGCCTGGAGTTCGTCGGCCGGGCCGATCTCCAGGTCAAGGTCAGGGGACAGCGCATCGAACCCGGGGAGGTGGAGGCCGCCCTGGCCGCCCATCCCGGCGTGGACCGCGCCGTCGTCACGGGTGTGCCGGTCCCCGGCCGCAGGGGGCTGCGCTCCCTCGCCGCACATGTGCGGTACGTGGACGGAGCCGAGCCGCCGACATCCGAGGCACTCCGGAGGTTCCTCGGCGAGCGGCTGCCCGAGCACATGATCCCGGCGGCCTTCGTGAGCGTCGACATGTTCCCTCTCACCGTCAACGGCAAGGTCGACCGGGCGGCACTCGCGGCCGCGGCCCCGAACGCCGACAGTCCGGCCGACGCGGTGGCGGACTCCCGGCTCTCCCCGCTGGAACAACTGCTCGTCGAGGAATGGGCCCGGCTGCTCGGACTCGACCGGGTCGGGCCGGACGACGACTTCTTCGCGCTCGGCGGCGACTCCCTCCTGGGCGCGCGTCTCCTGACCGGACTGCGCGACATCTTCGAAGGCGAACGCCTCGCCGCACGCTCGCTCTTCGGCACCCTCACGGTCGCCGGCATGGCCGCCGAGATGCGCCGCCAGGAGAGCGCCCCGGGACGCCTGGACCTGGTGGCCGGGCTCTACCGCGACGTGGCGGCCCTCAGCGCCGCACAGGTCAGCGCCGCACTCGGCACGCCACCGCACACCACAGCATCCCCGGAGGACCTGTCATGACCGCCGACACCCACCACCAGTCCGCGGCATCCGCCGACGATCCGGCGCAGGGCACCGCCGGACACCGAAACGACGACGACGCGGCACGCCGCCGGCTCCTGCGCAGCCTGCTCGCCCGGCAGGACGGCACCAGGTCCGGGCCCACCGCGCCGGACCCCGCCGAGGCCCGAGCCGTGGACCGGGATCCGGAGGCCACCCCGCTGTCCTCCGCCCAGTACCGGATGTGGTTCCACCAGCACGCCCGCCCGGACAGCGCCGCCTACAACCTGGCCGTCGCCGCGGAGTTGTCCGGCCCGCTCGACCCGGCGGCGCTCAGGGCCGGGTTCGCCGCCGTGGCCGGGCGGCACGAGATCCTCCGTACCGTCTACCGCACCGGCCAGGACGGAATCCCGGTCCAGAGCGCGCTGGATTCGACCGAAGTCCCCTTCATCCAGGAGGACTTGACACTCTCCGGCGCCGGCGCCGACGGGGTGGCGCGCACGGTCGCGGCCCGGGCGGCGGCCCGTCCCTTCGCCCTGGCCGCCGAGACACCCCTGCGGCTCCACCTGTACCGCACGGCTCCCGACCGCCACCTGCTACTCGTCGTCCTGCACCACATAGCCTGCGACGACCTGAGCTGGCAGCCGTTGTTCGCGGAGGCGTCCGCCGGATACCGGGCCGCCCTCGACACCACGAGTGGCGCCGCGCCTGCTCCGCTGCCCCTCCAGTACGGCGATCACGCGGATCGGGAGCAGCGGGCCCGGCGCGAGGCGGCGGGAGGGGACGACGGTCTCGCCTACTGGCGACGGCGGCTCACGCCCGCGCCGCCGACCGCCGCGCCCCTGCCCGACCTGCCGAGGCCACCCCTCGCCGGTGAGGCGGGCGCGCGGGTCACCCGGCGACTCACCTCCGGCACGCACGACCGGCTCACCGCACTCGGCCGCGCCGCGTCGGCCAGCCCGTTCATGGCTCTGCTCGCCGGATACGCGGCCCTTCTCCACCGTTACACAGGCCAGACGGACCTCACCGTGGCCACCCCGGTCATCAACCGCGACGCCTCGGGCCTGAGCGAGCTGATCGGCAACTTCGGCAACAGCATCGTCCTGCGCGTCGACACCTCGGACCGCCCCAGCTTCCGTGAACTGCTCGGGCGCGTACGCACCGAGTGCCTCGCGGCCTACGCGCACCAGGACACCCCCTTCGACCGGGTGGTGGAAGAGGTCCGCCCGCACCGCAGCGCCGGTCACAGCCCCCTCGCCGACACCATGTTCTCCTCGCGTACGAGCGGGATACGCGCCCTCGACCTGCCGGACATCCAGGTCGAGGAGACCTCGGTCCACAACGGCACCGCCCGCTTCGACCTCGCGGTCGAGGCGGTGGACACCGGCGACGGCGTCGAACTGGGCGCCACCTACCGCACGGAGCTGTACACCCCGCGGACCATGGAACGGCTCCTCGAACATCTCGACCGGCTCCTCACCGCGGCCGTGGAACACCCCGACACCCCGGTGGACGAACTGCCGATGCTCTCCGACGAGGAGTGGCACCGGATCGTGCGCGAATGGAACGCCACCGCCCGCCCCGACCTGCTGACCCCCGAGACACTCCACGGCCTCTTCGAGACCGAGGCCCGCAGGCACCCGAGGGCCGAGGCACTCGTCGACGGCTCCGACCGGTGGACGTACGGAGAACTGGACACGGCGGCCGGCCGGCTCGCGGAGCGGCTCGCCGCGGTCGGCGCGGGCCCCGGCCGACTTGTCGGCGTGCATCTGGAACGCTCCGCACACCTGGTGGTGGGACTGCTCGCCATCCTGAAGACGGGCGCCGCCTTCGTACCGCTGGAACCGGCCTGGCCGGCCCGCCGGATCGAGGACCTCGTCGCCGACGCCGCGCCCGCGGCCGTGCTCTCGCACGACGATCCGGCCGCGCCCCACTGGGGCGGGACCCCGGTACTGGCCCCGGACGCGGACACCCCGGGCACGGAGCGACCGCCCCGGGACTCCGGATGGACCTCGGTGCACCGGCCCGGCGAACTCGCCTACGTCATCTACACCTCCGGCTCCACGGGCAAGCCCAAGGGAGCCATGATCACGCACGCGGCGATCCGCAACCGGCTGCCGTGGCAGTCGGAACTGCTCGGCCTCAAGCCGCGGGACGCCGTGCTGCACAAGGCCCCGCTCGGCTTCGACATCTCCATCAACGAGATCTTCCTGCCGCTGAGTTGCGGTGCCAGGCTCGTGCTCGCGCCACCGGGCGCCGACAAGGACCCCGACGCTCTGATCGCCGTCGCCGCCGAGGAGGGCGTCAGCTTCGTCTACGTGACCTCCACGATGCTCGACGCCATGCTGGAGCGTCCCGGCATCGAGGCCGTCGCGCCGACCCTGCGGCATGTGTGGTGCGGGGGAGAGGTGCTCACCCCGGAGCTGTTCGCCCGGTTCCGCGCCCGGCTGCCCGCCAGCACCATGTACCACGGGTACGGACCGGCCGAGGCGACCATCGGCGTGAGCTGCGAGATCTACCGGGGCGACAGCCGCAGGACCGGGGTCACCATCGGCAGGCCCAATCCCAACGCCCGCATTCATGTGCTCGCCCCGGGGCTGCGGCCCGTCCCGCCCGGCGTGCCCGGAGAGATCCACATCGGCGGGGTCCAGGTGGCGAGCGGTTACCTGGGCGATCCCCGGCGGACCGCGGACCGCTTCGTGCCCGACCCCTTCGGCGACGAACCGGGCGCGCGGCTCTACGCCACCGGAGATCTCGGCCGCTACCGGCCCGACGGCGTCATCGAGTTCCTCGGTCGCGCCGACCGCCAGATCAAGATCCGCGGCTACCGCATCGAACTGGACGAGGTGGAATCGGTACTCGCCCGGCACCCCGCTGTACGCCAGGCCGTGGTCCTGTTCCGGGAGGACACACCGGGGGCGGGACACCTGGCCGCCTACTGCCTGGGCGCTCCGGACGGACCGGCCCCCGGCGAGGCGCAGCTTCGCGACTTCGCCGCCGAGCGGCTTCCCGAGTACGCGGTCCCGCATTCGGTGCAGGTCATGCGGGAACTGCCCCTGATGCCCTCGGGCAAGGTGGACCGGGCGGCGCTCGCCGCGCTGCCGGCGCAGGTCCCGGTCGCCGCCCCCTACCTCGCCCCGCGCGACGGCCTGGAGCGGGCCGTGGCCGGGGTGTGGGCCGAAATCCTCGGTGTGCCGAAGGTCGGCGCCCGGGACAACTTCTTCGACCTCGGCGGCCACTCGCTGCTCACCCTGCGGGTCCAGGCCGCGCTGGAACGCGAACTCGGCCGCCGGGTACGGGTCGTCGACCTCTTCTCGCATCCGACCGTGGCCGACCTGGCCCGACTGCTCGACGCCCACGACGGCACGGACGACCCGGGCGGCACGGCCCCCGCGGTACCCCCGGCGTCCGACCAGACCGCCGCGGAGGAGGCCGAGCGCGCCGAACGGCGCCGTGTCGCGCGCGGCCGTGCCGCCGCCCGAAGGACCTCGCACCGAGGAGCGCCCCGCACATGAGCGACCCCCAACAGCCCCCGCCGGAACATGAGTTCAGCATCGCGGTGATCGGCCTGGCCGCCCGCTTCCCGGGCGCCGACACCGTCGAGGAGTTCTGGGACAACCTCGTCGCGGGACGCGACAGCCTCACCCCGCTCACGGACGAGGAGTACCTCGCCGCGGGCGGCGATCCGGCCCGGCTCGACGACCCGTACCACGTGCGTGTCGTACGGGAGATCGACGGCGCCGACTGCTTCGACGCCGACCACTTCGGCTACCGCTCCACGGAGGCGGCGCTCCTCGACCCGCAGCAGCGCGTCTTCCTGGAGATCGCCCACCACGCCTTCGAGAACAGCGGATACGTCCCTTCCCGGCACCCCGGGCCGGTCGGCGTCTACGCCGGCGCCGGGCTCAGCCGCTACTACAGCGCCAACCTCGCGCCCTGGTACGCCGCACAGCCGGGCTCCCTCGACCAGATGGCCGCCCTCTCCGGGAACTCCCCGGGCACCCTGTCCACCCGCGTCTCCTACCTCCTGGGCCTGACCGGCCCGAGCATCAACGTGCAGACCGCCTGCTCGACCTCGCTCGTCGCCGTCCACCTCGCCTGCCAGGACCTGCTCGCACACCACTGCGACCTGGCCCTGGCCGGGGGAGCGGCCATCAACCCGCAGGCCAGGCTGGGTTATCGCTACGTCGAGGACGGGCCGTACTCGCCCGACGGACGGGTCCGTGCCTTCGACGCCGCAGCCGCCGGAATGAGCCAGGGTGACGGAGCCGGAGCCGTCGTCCTCAAGCGGCTCGACGACGCGCTCGCCGACGGCGACACCATCCGTGCCGTCATCCTCGGCACCGCGATCAACAACGACGGCGACCGGAAGGTCGGCTTCACCGCGCCCAGTGCGCGAGGACAGACCGAGGTCATCCTCTCCGCCCTGACGGAAGCGGATGTCCACCCCGCGAGCATCGGCTACGTGGAAGCGCACGGCACCGGCACCCCGGTCGGCGACCCGATCGAACTGACCGCGCTGCGCGACGCGTTCGACCGTTCCGGAGGCCATCCCGGGAGCTGCCTCATCGGCTCGGTGAAGTCCAACATCGGCCACCTGGACGCCGCCGCGGGCATCGCCGGACTCATCAAGACCGTCCTCGCCCTCGACCACGGGGTCGTTCCCGCCACCCTGCACCACGAGCGGCCCAACCCGCTCTTCGACTGGGAGAACGCGCCCTTCGAGGTGGCGACGAGCAAGGGCCCGTGGCGGATCCCCGGCACCCGCCGCGCCGCGGTCAGCTCCTTCGGCATCGGCGGCACCAACGCGCACGCCGTCCTGGAACAGCCGCCGGCCACCCGCCCCGCGGACCGGACGGCGCCGGAGGACCCGGCACCCACCCTGCTGACGCTCTCCGCCCGCACTCCGGCCGCACTGGACACCCTGGCGCGGAACCTGGCGGACCACTTCGACGCCCACCCCGAACTCGATCCGGCGGATGTCGCGCACACACTGAACAGTGGCCGCACTCCCCACCCGCGGCGCCGCACCCTGGTCGTACGCGACCTGCGGCAGGCCGCCGAAAGACTGCGCGTCCCACCCCACACGCCCCAACTCCCGTCCGCGGCACGCCCCTTGGCCCTGCTGCTCCCCGGTGGAGGCGTGCACTACGACGGCATGGGCGCCGGCCTCTACGCCGGTGAGCCCGTCTTCCGTGACGTCATCGACGACTGCGCGCGCATCCTGCGCCCCGTGCTCGGACACGACCTGCGCACCGCGCTGTACGGAACATCGCGCGCCGGGCACGAGCCGGCATCCGCGGCGCGCACCGCGCCGGGCGAGCACACCGCCCGCCTCGACGGAGTGGCCACCGGGCTGCGGTCCGCCGCGTTCCCGGCGATCGTCGCCACCGAGTACGCGCTCGCCCGGCTGCTCGAGAGTCAAGGCATCACCCCGGCGGCCCTGTTGGGCCACAGCCTCGGCGAGTACACCGCCGCCTGCCTCTCCGGTGTCATCACCCTCGACGACGTCCTGCCCCTGGTCGCCGAACGCGAACGCCTCTTCGCCTCGGTCGGCGGCATCACCCTCAGCGTCCGCCTGGGAGAGGGGCGCCTGACGCCGTACCTCGGACCCGACACCGCCATCGCCGCCGTGAACTCCCTTGAGACGTGCACCGTCTCGGGCACCACCGAAGCCGTCACGGCCCTGGAGGAGCGACTCGCCGCGGCGGGCGTCGACCACCATCGTCTGCGCATCCCCTCCGTCGTCCACACCCCGCTGCTCGACCCCGTCCTGGACGAGTACCGGACCCTGATCGCGCGGCTTCCCCTCAAGTCCCCGCGGATTCCCTACGTCTCGAACCTCACCGGCACATGGATCACACCGGAGCAGGCGACCGACCCCGACCACTGGATCCAGCACTGCCGACGGACCGTGCGCTTCACCGACGCCCTGAACACACTCGGCGCGGACGATCCCGCCCCGCTGCTGCTGGAGGCGGGGCCGGGCGGCGGCCTCTCCAAGCTGGCCCGCCAGGTACTGGGCCCGGAGGCGGCGGTCGCACCCATGCTGCGGCACGCCTACGCCGAACAGACCGACGAGGTCTTCCTGTTGGAGGCCATCGGCTCCCTCTGGCGGTACGGAACCGACACCGCCGCGGACACCTGGCGGCTCACCGACCGCCGCACCCGCCGCCCGCGCCTCGTACCACTGCCCGGTTACCCCTTCGAGCGACGGCGCCACTGGATCGACCCGCCGCCGCCCGGCCCGGTTCCCGAGGGCGGTCCCGTCCCGTCGTCCCGCCGGTCCGCCGGCGAAACCGCGCGCCCCGTGCCCGTGACGGCCGTAGCGGAGACGACGGCCGACGCCCGACTCCTCCAGGTCATCGCCCGGTGGGAGCGCCTGCTCGGTGTCGAAGGGATCGCCCCCGACGACAACTTCTTCGACCTCGGCGGCGATTCCCTGCTCCTGATGCGCCTCGCGGCCGAAGTCCGCGACCTGCTCGGCACCGACCTCTCGGTACGCAGCCTGTACCTGAACCAGCGGCTGACACCCACCGGATTCCTGGCCCAGGCCGCCGAGTCCTCCCGCACCCACGACGCCCCCGCCCCTTCCGACGAACAGGATCACTGATGACCCAGCCGCAACCCGCCGTTCCGCCCCGCCTGCGTCTGATCGAGATCGTGTCGGCGGGATGGATATCCGCCGCGGTCTCCGCGCTCGCCGACCTGGGCGTCGCCGACCACCTGGACCGCCCGCGCACCGCCGCCGAACTCGCCGACCTCACCGACGCCGAGCCCGAGGCGCTCAGCCGTTTCCTCCAGGCGGCCTGCGCGGCCGGAGTCCTGTCCGACCAGGGCGACGGGCGGTTCGCCCTCACCGACGTCGGCCGCGTCCTGCGCAGCGACAACCCGGAGAGCATGCGGGAGATGTGCCGGCTGACCGGCATGGAGGAGTTCGCCAGGACCTGGGCCCACTCCGCGCACACCGCCCGCACCGGCCGGCCCGCCTTCGAAGCCGCGTACGGGCGCTCCGCGTGGGAGTACATGGCCGACCCGGCCCACACCGATTTCTCCAGCGCCTTCCACCGTGCGATGGCCGAGTCCGCCGCCGGACAGACGGTCAACGCCCGCTACACCTTCCCCGAAGGCGCCCACGTCGTCGACGTCGGCGGCGGACGCGGTGCCATGCTCGCCCGGCTGCTGACCGAGCACCCCCACCTGACCGGCACGGTCTTCGACCTGCCCAACGCGGTGCGCGGCGCCGACAAACTGCTCGCCGACGCCGGGGTGTCCGACCGGGCGAGCGTGACCGCCGGCAGTTTCTTCGACGGCGTTCCGGGTGGCGGTGACGTCTATCTGCTCTCCCGCGTCATCGGCAACTGGAACGACGAGGAGTCCGTCCGCATCCTGAGCCGCGTCCGGGCGGCGATGAGCCCCGAGTCCCGGCTCGTCATCGTCGGGCACATGCCCACCGGTGAGGACCGCACCCACTACGTACGGGCCCTGGACCTGTACATGTTCGTGCTGTTGCAGGCACGGCTGCGCACACCGGACCAGTACAGCGCGCTGTTCGAGCGCGCGGGGCTCGCGCTGTCCCGCGCCGACCTGCGTCCCGACGCCGAGTCGCTGATCGAGGCCAAGCCCGTTTGAGCCGGGCCCCCGGCGGGTCCCGGACCACCCGGTCCGGGACCCGGCCGCGGACCGGCGCCCGGCATTCCCACCCTCCCAGCGGAAAGGACTCCCATGCTGGACGGTTTCGTCCCCTGGCCGGTCACGGAGGCGGCGCGCTACCGGCAGGCCGGCTTCTGGCGCGGCATCCCCCTCGGGCGACTGCTGCGCGACGCGGCGGACGAACACGGCGACCGGACGGCCCTCGTCGACGCCAGGTCACGTCTCACGTTCACCGAACTCGACACGGAGGCCGACCGGATCGCAGCTGGACTCGCGGCGTCGGGCATCCGGCCCGGCGACCGGGTTCTCGTCCACCTGCCCAACCGCGTCGAATTCGCCGTGCTGGCCTTCGCCTGCTTCCGCCTCGGCGCCCTGCCCGTTCTGGCAATGCCAGGACACCGCGAGAGCGAGTTGCGGCATCTGTGCGACCTCTCCGAGGCCGTCGCGTACGTGACCGTGGACGAACTCGACGGACACGATCACCGGCCCACCGCACGAGCACTGCTCAAGAAGTGCCCGTCCCTGCGACACGTCGTGATCGTGGGGGACCCCGACGGCATCGGGGAGGCGGTCGCCTACGACACGCTGGCCCGCGAGCCCGTCGAACTGCGGGACCCGGACCCCGCCGGTCCCGCACTGCTGTTGCTGTCCGGAGGCTCCACCGGCCTGCCCAAACTCATTCCCCGCACCCACGACGACTACGGGTACAACGCCCGCACCATGGCGGATGTCTGCGCCCTGAGCTCTGCGGACGTCCAGCTCGTCGTCCTCCCGATCGGGCACAACTTCCCCCTGGCCTGCCCCGGACTGGTCGGCGCGCTCCTCGCCGGCGCCACGACCGTGCTCGCCGACAACGCGAGCCCGCCCGAGGTGTTCCCGCTGATCGAGCGCGAGCGCGTGACCGTCACCGCACTGGTCCCACCACTGGCCACGCTGTGGAGCCGGGCGGCGGAGTGGGTGGGCGCGGACCTCACCAGTCTGCGCCTGGTCCAGGTCGGTGGCGCGCGCCTTGCCGAGCCGACCGCCCGCATGCTCCCGGCCGCGCTCGGCTGCGACCTCCAGCAGGTCTTCGGCATGGCCGAAGGACTCCTGTGCGCCACCCGACTTGACGACCCGTCAGACGTCGTGGCCACCACACAAGGCCGACCCGTCTCACCCGCCGACGAAACACGTGTGGTCGGCCCCGACGGCGCCGACGTCCCCGACGGAGAGACCGGGGAACTGCTCACCCGCGGCCCCTACACCCTGCGCGGCTACTACCGAGCCGCCGAACACAACACCCGAGCCTTCACCGCGGACGGCTTCTACCGGTCGGGCGACCTGGTGCGCCGTACGCCGGACGGCAACTTCGTCGTCGAAGGACGGGTGAAGGAACAGATCAACCGCGCGGGGGAGAAGGTCTCCCCCGAGGAGGTGGAGCAGCACCTCATGGCACACCCGGCGGTGGCACAGGCCGTGGTGATCGGAGTCCCCGACGACGTACTCGGCGAGCGCGTCTGCGCCTGTCTCCTCCTGGCCCCCGCCCCGGAAGGCAGGGAACCCGACCGTGCCCCGGACCCGGCGGCGATCGGCGAGTTCCTCCGACACCGGGGGATCGCTTCCTTCAAATGGCCGCAGCAGGTGGAGACGGTCGTGGCCTGGCCGCTGACCGGAGTCGGAAAGATCGACCGGCGCGCGCTCGCGGCGCTGGCGACGGACCACGAACTGACCTCAACCTGATCGACAAGGGAGTCCCACATGTCTTCCCCCCTTCACTACCAGACCAGTTCGGTGCCCGTGGCGGGAGACCCGCTCTCGGCCGCCGTCCGCGCCACCGCCCTGGCCGGTGACGAGCCCTGCGTGCTGTACGAACGTCAGGACACCTGGTCGGTGGCGCTCGGAGCCGTCATGGAACTGACCGTCACCGCCACGCATGTCCGCAGCAGCGGCCCGGACGGGGAGCGCTCCGTCCCGTGGACCGACGACCCCGCCCCCGCCCTGCGGGAACTGCTCGCGGACGTTCCGGTCGCGGACTGGCGCGCGTACGGGGCCGTGGCCTTCGAACTCGCCTACGCGGGTACCCCGGCCCTCGGCGAACTCACCCCCGACACCGGCCTGTTGCGCCTCTTCGTCCCCCGTACCGAGATACGTGTGCATGACGGGACCGCCACCGTGCGCACCGTGGACCCCGACCACGCCCAGCCCGCCGTCGCGGCCCTGACGGCGGCGGACGGCGCCGACCCGCGCTCAGCTCCCCTGGTGGACGTGGACCTGGACGACGAGGACGAGCTGTACCGCAAGGCGGTGCACAGCGCCGTACGGGAGATTCACGACAGCTCGCTGCGCAAGGTCATCCTGTCCCGGGTGGTGCCGATATCCGAGCCGGTCGACATCGCCTCGACCTATCTGCTCGGCAGGCGGCGCAACACACCGGCCCGTTCCTTCCTGCTCCGGCTGGGCGGCCTGCGGGCCGCAGGATTCAGCCCGGAGATCGTGCTCGCCGTCGACGCCGAAGGACGCGTCCGCACCCAACCGCTGGCCGGCACCCGCGCGCTCACGGGAGCCGAGACCGAGGACACACGTCTGCGGCGCGAACTCCTGGACGACCCGAAGGAGGTGTACGAACACGCCGTGACCGTGCGCACGTCCTTCGACGAACTGGAGGCGGTCTGCGCGCCGGGCACCGTACAGGTCGTCGACTACATGAGCGTCAAACCGCGCGGCACCGCCCAGCACCTGGCCTCCGAACTCCACGGACGGCTCGCCCCCGGACGGGACGGATGGGACGCGCTCGCCTCGCTCTTCCCGGCGGTGACCGCTGCGGGCATTCCCAAGTCCGAGGCGTACGACACCATCCGCCGACTGGAGACCGAACCACGGGGCCTGTACGGCGGAGCCGTCCTCACCGTCGGACAGGACGGCACGTTCGACGCCGCGCTGGTGCTGCGTTCGGTGTACCAGCAGGACGGCCGCACCTGGCTGAGGGCGGGAGCGGGGATCGTCGGCCAGTCCGTGCCGGAGCGGGAGTTCACCGAGACCTGCGAGAAGCTGCGCAGCGTCTCGCAGAGCGTGGTCGCCGCCGTGGCCGCAGGCCAGACCGAGTTGGGGCTGGCGACCATGCGCAAGGACGTGGCCGACGCCCTGCGCCGCGCCGAGACGGAGGTCGACACCGAGGCGAACCTGATCGCCCAAGGGCTGGACTCCGTGGGCCTGATGACGGTGGTCAGCAAGTGGAGCGCGTACGGAGTACGGCTCAAACTCGCCGACCTCGCGCGCGATCCGCGGCTCGTCGTCTGGGCGGAGCGCGTGCGGCAACAGCAGGAGGAGGCCGTGTCGTCCGCCGGCTGACGGCGCGATCCGTACCCGCTCGACCCGCGTGCTGTCGCCGGAGCCGCCCACGGCCCCGGCGACAGCATCCCCTCCCGGCCGGGTCCGGGGGACGGGCAAGGCCCAGATGCCCGTGCCCGGACCCGGCCCTTCACGGGGTGGCCACGGAGCGACCGTGACCACCCCGGTCCTGGCGTGTGGTGGGGGTCGTACGACCGGGTGCGCGTGCGGCCAGACCGTCGAGCACCAAGTCCAGTTTCCTGGCGAACCAGGCATGTGGCTCCGCCGCGACGATCTCCTCGATCAGGTGGCGAAGGCGCGCGTCCATCAGCGGCGCCGCAGCCGCCACCCTGGCACGCCGGTCGACTCCCGCGCCCGCGGCCCCGGTCGGCTGCTTGCCGGTGATGCGACCGAGCAGAAAGGTGTCGAGGGTCAGTTCCCCGATCACATCGACCGCCAGCACGGCGGCGTCGGTGGTGAACCCCAGGTCCAGCAGATGGACCGCCGTGCGGTCGATGTGTCGTGTCAACGAGGGCGGGGTCTCCGGCAGGGCGGTGACCGCCTGGGCGAGCCCGGGATGGTGTGCGTACACCTCCCACAGGGCCCATGCCTGTGCCGCGAGGTGACGCCGCCATTCCGCGCAGTCGTCCGGCCACGCGGACCGTTCGAACTGCGCGTCCACCGCGTCCGCCAGCAACTTCTCCCGGGTGGGGAAGTAGCGGTAGAGCGTGGAGGGGCGTACGCCGAGGCGGTGTGCGACGGAGGAGACCGTGATCTCGTGGAATCCCAGCTCGGCGACCGTGTCGATGACACTCCGGCGATCGACGAGCCGACGCCGGCCGGGCCGTTTTCCGGCGACCGCCCGTGGCGCGCCGTCCGACACCTCGCCGATGCGGTCCCCGCCCGGTGGGGAGCCGGTCATGGGCTGCCCTCCACGGCGAGCCGTTCCTCGGCCGAGGGACGCAGCCGCCAGCCGTGGGCCCGGCTGCGCTCCCGCCAGAAGTCGGCGTAGCGGCCCCCTCGTTCCAGCAGTTCGTGGTGCGTGCCGCTCTCCACGACGCGGCCGCCGTCGAGGACGACGATCCGGTCGGCGCCGACCACCGTCTGGAGCCGGTGGGCGACTACGACGAGGGTGCGCCTGCCCGACAGGGCGTCCAACGTCTGCTGGACCGCTGCCTCGTTGGCCGGGTCCAGGGAGGACGTGGCCTCGTCGAGCAGCATCACCGGCGCGTCCTTGAGCAGGGCGCGGGCCAGCGAGACGCGCTGGCGCTCACCGCCGGACAGGGCCGTGCCGCCCTCGCCGACCGGCGTGTCCCAGCCCTGCGGAAGCCGCTCCACGATCTCGTCGACGCGCGTCAGCCGGGCGGCTTCCTCGACCTCCTCGTCGGTCGCCTCGGGACGGCCCAGGCGTACGTTCTCCTTGATGCTCGCGTCGAACAGGTACACGTCCTGGAAGACCATCGCGAACTGGTCCATCAACGTGTCCGCGTCGAGCGCCCGCACGTCCTGGCCACCGACCAGCACCGCGCCCTCGTCCACGTCCCAGAACCGGGCCAGCAGCCGGATCAGCGTGGTCTTCCCGGAGCCGGAAGGACCGATGACCGCCGTCGTGGTGTGCTGGGGCAGCCGAAGCGACACTCCGTCGAGCACAGGCCCGCCGCCGACCGCGGCGTCGTAGGAGAACCGGACGTCCCGCAGTTCGAGCGACGCGTCGGCCGGTGTCGGCCCCGGGTGCGGCGGCTCCGGGAGGGGACGGGTACTCAGGACGTCGTCGAACCGCTTCAAGGCACCGCGAGCGGCACGCAGGCCGCCACCCAGCTCGGCCATCCCGGAGACCGGCTCCGCGAAGCGCACGACCAGGACCAGCAGCGCCACGAGTTCGGCGATCCCCACCGAACCGTTCAGGCCCAGTACGGCACCGACGACCACGACAGCCGCGACCACGAGGTGAACGACGGCGATGAACGCCGTGCGCCCCGGTGCCATGGCGGCGGACTGGCGGCGCCCGGCAGAGTCCTGCTCGCGCAGCGCCGACTCCAGCAAGGCGCGGCCCCGCTCTCCGCTACCCGTGCTGCGCAGTACGGGCTGGGCCCGGACGAACTCCACCACCCGGTCGTTGGCCTCGGCCGCCGCCTTGTCCGCCGCGTCGTCGGCACGGGCCACGGTGCTCATGGCCCACCGGTACGTGACGTACATGAGGGGCGCGCCGAGCGCCGTCGCGAGGGCCAGCCGCCAGTCGAGGAACGCCATGGCGATCACCACGGTCAACGGCGTCACCACCGCCGTGCACAGGGGCTGCAGCAGATGCGCCAGCAGCGACCTGACCTGGGGGACCCCACGAGAGGCCAACTGGCCGAGGCTGCCGACCTGTTCACCGGAGAACCAGCCCAGCGGCAGTGCGGAGACATGGTCGCCGAGCCGGTGGTACAGCCGGTGGGAGGCGGCCAGCGCCACCTGGAAGCTGAGCATCTGCTGGACGTAGTACGCCATCGAGGTCGCCAGGGCGACGCCGACCAGCGCCCAGGTCCAGGGCCAGGCGTCGCTCGCGTCGCCGGCCAGCAGCCGCCGGAGCACCGGCACGATCAGGACGAAGGCCACCCCTTGCAGCACGCTGTAGGCGAGGAGCACGGCCAGTTGCAGGGCGAGTCGGCGCCGCAGCGAGGGGCCGACGACGTGGAAGAGCTGCTTGATCACGGGGTCACTCCGATCTGCTCGTGCCCGTGCTGCCCGTCGAGGGAACCCGCGGGCAGCGCACGGCCTTCCGAGGCCGCCGTGTGCCGTCGATAGGTCCGCCACAGGGAGGCGTAGAGGCCGTCGGAGGCGAGCAGCGCCTCGTGGTCGCCCTGCTCCACGACCCGTCCTTCGTCCAGCACGATGATGTTGTGCGCGTCGACGATGCTGCCGAGGCGATGGGCGATGACCAGCACGGTGCGGTCGGCGATGAGCCGCGACAGCGCCTGCTGCACCGCTGCTTCCGATTCCGGGTCCGCGTATGCCGTCGCCTCGTCCAGGACGAGTACCGGTGTGTCGGCGAGCAACGCCCTTGCGATGGACAGGCGTTGGGCCTCACCGCCGGACAGCAGCGCATCCTCGCCGATGACAGAGTCGAAGCCCCGGGGCAGCCTGCCGATGCGCTCCTCCAGAGCCACGGCTCTGACCGCGTCGGTCAGTTCGGCGTCCGTCGCCTGTGGGCGGGCCAGACGCAGATTGTCCGCGACGGAGGCGCGCAGGAAACGTACGTCCTGAAGGACGAACCCGATGTGCCGGTACAACTCGTCGGAGGCGATGTCCCGGACGTCCGTCCCACCCAGCAGGACCTGACCGGACTGCGGATCGGCGAAGCGCGGCAACAGGCCCGCCAGCGTCGACTTCCCCGCACCCGAGGGGCCGACCAGGGCCGTCACGGTCCCTGCTTCGAGGACCGCGCTCACGTCGCGCAGGACGGGTGCGTCGGCCTCGTAGCCGAAGGTCACCTGCCGCAGTTCCACCCGGTTGTCCGCGGGGAGTCGCGGCACGGAGGGTTCCGGCAGCGGGGCCACGGACAGCAGGGCGCCGACCCGGTCGGCCGCCTGCCGTGCCGAGCGCAGGGAGTTCCCCGCGAGCCCCACAACCAGGACGGGTGCGGTCAGGCCGAGCCCGAGGGTCAGGAACGGTACGACGTCGATGGCGGGCAGCCAGCCCCGGCTGACGAACAGGGTGCCGGCGAGGGTGACCACCAGAAGGGTGGCGGCGGGGGAGAGCAGGCTCGTGCTCAGCGACTGGATGCGGATCAGCGGCCGGTTGGCCGTGCTGAACGCATCCAGGTAGTCGTCCGCGGCGTGGGCGAAGCGGTTGTGGGCACGCCGCGTCTGGCCGAACGCCTTGACGACCGAGATGCCCTGGACGAACTCCACGACAGCGCTGTTGAGTCTGCCCATCGCCGTGCCGATCGCGCCCATCCTGGAACCGGCGACCCGCACCATGGCGCGATGCCCGATCAGGTAGCAGGGGATCCCGATCAGGCAGATCAGGGTCAACCGCCAGTCGACGAAGGCCAGATAGACGATCGCGGCCAGGGGAGTGGACACCGCCACGACGAAGTCCGGCAGTGAGTGCGCCACCAGGTAGTGCATGTCCTCGACATCGTCCTGGAGCGTGCTCTTCAGCCGTCCTGAGCCGCGCTCGGAGATCCAGCCGAGCGGCGCCCGGGCCAGACGCCGCGCCATGGAACGGCGCAACAGCAACTGCATGTCCATGTCCGCCTGGTGGGACAACGACACGGCGGCGCCGTGGCAGAGGAACTGTGCGACGACGGAGGCGATCGTCACGCCCACGATGAGCCACACACGTCCGTGGTCGGGAGCCGCCTCGGAGAGCGCGACCGCCAGTCGGTACACGGCGACGAACGGGACCAGTGAAGCCAGCCCCGCGGCCGCGGCGAGCACCGAGGCGGCGACGACCCGCGGTCGCACCTCGGCCGTCAGCGCCCCGAGGGTGTGTGGGGCGGCCTGGTCGCCGGCCTCGCCTGTATCGGCCGCACCGCCCGCCGGTGGGGGCGAGCCGGATACGGCGTTGGACTCCTCGGGCATGCGGAAGCTCCTTGACGGACACGAGAGTTCAGCGAACACGCCCAGTTTGCAACAAGCTGTCATTAATAGGCAAGGGCTGACTTGTCTCCACGGTTCCGTGGGGCTTCGGCCGGAGGTCGAGGGCAGGTTGAGTCCGGACGACGTCGGTGAAAAAGGGGGTCCGGTGGCGTCCGGTCAGTCGTCGGAGTGCAGGGCCGCGAGGCCGCCGAGCGCGAGTACGGTCACCAGCTCAGGCGGCAGATGCTGGAGGTTGCCGGAGGTGCGGAGCCTCGATATCTGCTCGGCCCCGTCGTGAAGGACTCCCTTGAGGGCGGCTTCCGTGAACCAATTGCGAATCGGCTTCGCGGATACCTAGGGTGTGCCTCGTCGCGTCCGGTGGAACCGGGCTGAGGTTCCGGGCGCGGGTTGTGTGTTTCTGGATCCCGCGCCGAAACGTCATCGACGCTGCGACACCGTAAGCCGGAGGAACACCGCCATGAGTCGTCCGATGCTCTCCACCGAGTTACGCGCCGTCGGCGCCACGTACCTCACGCCGCACATGCGGCGCATCACGTTCGAGGGCCCAGGGCTCGCCGACTTCGTGTCGGTGGCACCGGACCAGCAGGTCAAGTTGTTCTTCGCGCGGAACGGGGGCGCCCTCGCGGTGCCCGCTCCGGCGGCGGACGGTGATGTGACCCGGTGGTACCGCGACTATCTCGCCATACCCGAATCCGAACGACCCTGGATGCGTTCCTACACCGTCCGACATCACCTCGCCGATCGGCGGCAGATCGTGATCGACTTCGTGCTGCACGGTGCGGAGGGCGACATGGGTCCCGCTTCCCGTTGGGCAGCGACGGCGCGTACTGGTGACGTGATCTGGATGTATGGTCCCGCGTCGAGCCGGAAGCAGGTGCGGGAGCAGGCCGCATGGAGGCTGTTCGTCGGTGACGAGACCGCTCTGCCTGCCATAGGCGCATTTCTCGAACAACTGGCGCCGGGTGAGCGGGCGTTCGTGTGCGCGGAGGTGTCGGATGCCACCGAGGAACAGCGGTGGCGGAGCGCGGGCGACGTCGACGTGCGGTGGGTACACGGTGGCGGCGGTCCACGTACGAATGACCCCGCACTGGTCCGCGCGGTGCGAGCCACGCGTCTGCCGGGTGGTGAGGGGTTCGCCTGGGTCGCGGGCGAGGCGTCCCTCGTCCGGGCAGTGCGCCGGCATTTGGTGGACGAGTGCGGCATGGACAGGCGTGCCGTGGCCTTCACGGGCTACTGGCGACGGCATCTCAGCCAGGACGACGCTTTCACCGAAGAGGACATCAAAGACCGGACTGATGCGCTGGAGTGACCGCGGATCCCCGGGCCGGCAGGCGAGGTCCGGAAGGCTGCATGAACGGTCTGATCAAGCGTCAATCATGGACAAGCGTGATACTTCTCCGCATACGTGCGAGCTGTCTCCAGCAACTCTGATTCCATCCACTGGGCAGCGACGAGGATATGCGGCAGGAGGCTGCGTTCCAGGGTGGCGGCTCGGAACGACAGAGCCACCGTGACGTCGTGGTCCGGTCGGTGTACGACACGGATGGGATCACCCGCGGAAATCCTGCCCGAGTCGATCACACGCAACAGAGCGCCGGGCCTGCTGAACTGGGTGAATCGCCTGACCCAGGCTTTTTCGCCGAGCCAGGCCGCGAAGGTGCGGCAAGGTACGCGGCCGCCGGTCACCTCGACCACAAGGTCGGAACCTACGAGCCAGCGCTCCCCGATGAGCGCGCCGTTGACGTCGAGCCCGGCCGTGGTCAGGTTCTCGCCGAAGGTGCCGTTGGTGAGTGTGCGTTCCAGTTCATGCTCCCAGACGTCCATGTCCTCGCGGGCAAAGGCGTACACGGCGCGGTCGTTGCCGCCGTGGAAGCGCAGATCGCAGACATTGTCACCCTCGACTCCGCTGCCTCCCGTGCCCTTCGTGCCTGGGGCCGTCACCCACACCGGCCCCGGGACGGGGTGTTTGTTGATGCCAGTGGTTCCGCTGGGCGCGTCTGTGTATTCGACGGGCATCGCGAGGCCCGTGTTCACTGACAGAAGCTTCATGGTGGCAAGCTATCCGACCCTCGCCGGTGCTCGGAGACCGTTCTTGATCTTGACTGCACCTGGACAGCTCGCAGGGTGGTGAGCTGGGTCATCTCTGGAAAAGTGGCAACAGGGCGCTGTACGGCACCGCCGCCGACTCGACGACTTCCTTCTCCTTCGAACCACTCACGCCGCTCGTCCGCATGAACCGATCCTCCGCGACCGGTCGGGTGATCACGGTGAGCCGCCGCTTCACGGTGAAGGTGCTTGCCGAGCGAGGCGGAGCTTCCGTCACACTTCGCTCGCCGGGATTCCCTGTTCGCCGTCCACGGCGTCGACACTTGAGTGGGCGATCGAACACGGCCGGTTCGGCCCGCAGCATGCCCACATCGGCCGGGCAGTCCCCGCCGAGTGCGACCGTCAGGGCCATATCCAGCAAGGTCTTCCCCCGGATGGTGCACTGCCTGCGCCTTGCGCCATGGTGCCAGAGCCGCCGATATCGCCTGGTCTAGGCCGTTTCGTTTGGATCATCTGATCGTTGGTTCCAGGCCGGAACCCAGTGGGTCCACCTGCCGGAGAAATACGGCAACTGGCGAGGCATCTACAACCGGCTGCGAATGTGGGCCGTCGACGGCACTTGGGAGCGAGTGTTCACCGCGCTGATGGCCCAGGCTGACGCTGACGAGGACCTCAACTGGGCTGTCTCGGTGGACTCCACCAGCGTGCGCGCTCACCAGCACGCGGCCGGGGCTCGCAAAAAAGGGGCCCCGGTCGGCGAACCGGACGATCACGTCATCGGCCGGTCCCGCGGCGGACTGACCACGAAGATCCATCTGGCGGCCGACGGCCGCTGCCGACCCCTGTCGTTCGTCCTGACCGCAGGACAGGCCGGTGACGCGCCCGCCTTCGCGCAGGTCATGGCCCGCCTGCGAGTACCCCGCCAGCGCGGCCGACCTCGCACCACGCCGGACGTCGTCCTGGCCGACAAGGCCTACTCCTCGCGTGCCATCCGCAAGCAACTGCGCAGGCGCGGAATCCGTGCGGTCATCCCCGTACCGGCCGACCAGCAGGCGCACCGCCTTCGACGCGGCAGCCGGGGCGGCAGGCCGCCCGCCGTCGACCGTGAGACCTACAAACACCGCAACACCGTTGAGCGGTGCATCAACCGCCTGAAGCAGCGGCGCGGCATCGCAACCCGCTACGAGAAAACCGCGACCGTCTACCTGGCCGGACTCCATGTCGCTGGCATCTTCCTCTGGTCCGCCCGGTGATCCCGACACGTTGCTCAGCTCACCATTGCGGCATCGAAGCGGATGTTCGCTGCCGGCGTGACCGTGATTGGGCGACCGGCGTACTGGATGGTCGAGAAGGTCGTGTTGTGGTGGACGATGACCTGAGCGGCCGACGGCGCAGCACCAGGCGGGCGTTCAGGCGTGGTGTGTCCATCTGCAACCAGCGCGAGGTCGTAGCCACGCGAGAGCGCGCTGCGGCTGGTGGAGTCAACGCAGTACTCGGTGGCGAACCCGGTGACAATCAGACAGCGCACGGTTCGCTCGTCCAGCAGCTCACCGAGCCCAGTGTCGAGGAAGGAGTCAGCGCTGTCCTTGTCCAGCACGACATCGCCCGGTCGGGGCGCCACCGCTGGATGGATGTCGATCAGGCCAGCGGGCACATCGGAAAGCCGTTGTCGCAGGTAGATGAGCGGCACGCCAGCGGAGCGAGCCTGCTCGGCAAGGTTGGCGACCCTGCGCGGACAAGCCTCGACGTCATAGGCGCCGGTCAACAAGGAACTCTGCATGTCGATGATGAGCAGTGCTGTGTCCTGCATCCTGCGAGACTTTCCGGCTCGGCCGGCACCTCGGGCGTCAAGGAGTGGACTACGACCAGCGAACCCGCCGTGATCTAAACGAAACGGCCTAGCTCACGCCCTTCGAGCTGCGCGCGGGTTTGTCACGCATCCGCTCACCGGTCGGGCGCTTGCTCCGGGCCCGGGGTTAGGCTGGAACCGCGGGCGGGTCGTCGCGGACGGGGACGCGTGTCACGGCCGTCGGGGTTCCGCAGCGATGGCAAGCGTGGTGACCTATGACGCAAGCGGCCAGGGAAGAGCTCGGCGTGGTCTTCGTCCACGGGCTCAATTCCTCCCCTGACACCTGGAAACACTTCCTGCGCCTGATTGACAACGACCCGGTTCTTTCCTTCGTGGTCCCCAAGACGTTCCGGTATGCGTCGCGGCTGTGGAGCTTCAATCCGCTCCGCCGCATTCCCGACTTCGACGACGTGGCCGACAGCCTCAAGGGCTTCCTGGAGACCGAAGCCGCGGATGTACGGGACCTGGTGCTGGTGGCGCACAGCCAGGGTGGCCTCATCGTCCAGCTCTACCTGGCTCGGCTGGTGGCCGAGGGCCGCAGGCCGGAGCTGCGGCGCATCCGCCGCATCGTGATGTTCGCGACCCCCAACGGCGGCTCCGAGCTCCTCCTCCCCCTGCGCCGCAGCTGGTTGCGGAAAAACCCCCAAGTGGAGCAGCTCAACCCGCTGGTCCGTCAGGTCAATCAGGCACAGCGCGTGGTGACTACCCAGATCGTGCACGCGCCTCTGGCCGCCGACCGAATTCCGATCATGGCCTACGCCGGTGAGGAGGACGGCATCGTCGTGGCCGCCTCGGCACACGGCCCGTTCACCGATACCGGTGTCCTGCCTGGCGACCACTTCGGGATCCTGCGCCCCGACTCCCACGAGCACCGTTCGTCCATCGCCCTCAAACGGGAAATCCTGGCGGCCGCCGCCGGCGCCCCGCCCGTGGAGCGTGTGCGGACGGTCTCCGCGGCAGCCCTGGGCGTCCACACCGCCCTCCCCTCGGGCACTTCGGCCGACCCTGCGGCCCTGCCACTGACGCCCTATCTCGCTCGCGGCCACGACGCGGAACTGCGCCAGGCGCTGACTCCGGCCACCCACGGTGGCCCCTCCGTACTCGCCGTCGTGACCGGCGACTCCTCCACGGGCAAGAGCCGAGCACTGTACGAGGCACTCCTGGAGCTCGCCCCCGACCACCGCATGCTGCGCCCTGCGACCGCGGAGGGCCTGCGGGACCTCGTCGACCAAGAGCGTGTGGAAGCGGGCACGGTGCTGTGGCTGGACGAAGCCCAGCGGGTGATCGGGAGTGCTGCCGGCCAGGAAGCCGCGGCCAGCCTCCGAACCCTCCTGGAGCGCCGGCCGGGAGTTGTGGCCGTCGCCACGCTGTGGACGACCCCGCACTGGAACGACCTCACGGCCCTCGGCGTGCCGGGCGACCCCTACGGGCAAGCCCGCGCCCTGCTGACCGCGCCCTTCGTCCGGCACCTGCACGTGCCTCCTGCCCTGACTACCGACGAACGTCACCGGTGGGATGACCTGGCCCGCCGGTCCGCTGACCCGCGGCTCGCCGACGCGCTCCAGGCCGCGGCGGCAGACGGTGAGGTCGTGCAGCAGGTCACCGGCGGCCCGGAACTCCTGGAGGCGTACCGCCACGGCCCCGGCATGCACTTCACCGCCGCCGAACACGCCCTGCTCACTGCCGCCCTGGACGCGCGCCGCCTCGGCCACGAGAGGGCGCTTCCCGGCTCACAGCTGGCCCAAGCCGCGGAGGGGGCACTCACTCCGCGGCAGCGCGGTGCGGACCCGGACTGGGCGGCACAGGCCCTCGACGCCCTGACCACGGGTCTGCGAGCTGACGGTTCGCGTACGGACATTCGCCAGACCCTGACCGCCCTGCGCGCCGAGCGGGACCGCTCCGGCGAGCAAGCCGTGTTCCAGCCCGCCGACTACCTCGATCAATACGCCAGGATCCAGCGTGCCACAGACCTGGGGACGGACGCCTTGTGGGAGGCGCTGATCACCTGCACCGAGGCCGCCGAGGATCTTGGACGCCTCGCCGACAGTGGCTGGCGGCTCGGGCTCCGCAGGCAGTCGGTCCGCCTCGGCTGCCGGGCCGTGATGGCAGGACACCCCACGGCCGCCCGGCGGCTCTTCCGCCGGATCCACGGCCCGCTGGACCCGGATCACACCGGGGCCGAGTGGATCGCCCGGCACGTGGACATCACTGATATAAACGGCGTCGCCAGACTGCTGATGGCCTTCCGCGAGGCCGGTGCGGACCAGGCGTCCGCAGTGTTGCTCGAGCGTGACCCCGTCGCCCACGCCGATCTAACCCACCCGAACGCGACCGAGACCCTGCTACGCGCCCTCCGGGCCAGCGGGGCTCACCAGGCTGCCAATGACCTGGCCCGCCTGCTGGTTGACCGGGCCGGGATCACAGACCCCAAGGAAGCAGCGAAGCTGATCGAAGGCTCCGCCGGATGGCCCCACCTACGACGCGCGGCCAACCCTGCGGACACCCTGCGCACTCAGCGACCTGGTGCCGGCGTACGGCAGGCCGTGCGCGAGCCGACGTCCGCCGAAGGGGACCCGTTCGGCCGCGACGCCGACGGGACCCGCTCCCGGGACTGGTCCTGGAACGACATAAACATCCCATCGGACTGATCGCCAGGCTCCTCAACCGACAAGTGCCGTGGTGGGTTCGCCCCTGGCCCGCGGGGCCCCGGGGCGTGGACCCATCGGCCGCCCGAAGTGCCGGGCCGTAGTGTCAGAGGGGCATGCGAGGATCCGAGCGTGTCATGAATTTCGAGGGTTGCTCTCCAGCGCCTCTTTACGCAGGACTTAGTCAATTGCCGGGAAGCGGATGTCCGCGCCCACGCCATCGCCGAGCTCAGAGCAGGTACGCCTCCCCCATTCTCGGAAGAGATTCGGGCGATTGCGTTTCTGGCGCGGGCGACCCCTCGGCAGGAGCTGCCGTCCCCCGGCGGAACGGCAGCCGGATGTGGCCAGCAGCTGGTCGACGAAGACGAGCTTGTGCTTCGCTCCGGCTCCTACAGCCCGCCGCTGCCGAGCCGTGAGGCGAGTGTGATGCTGCTCGTGCCACAACGGCCCCACCTCGGCGATGAGTTCAGCGATTACGCCCGGCGACAGCCCGGTGATTCGGTACTCCGCCACGATCAACTCACGCGCCCCGGCCCCCATCATGCACAGGTCAACGAGCTACCTGGGCACTGAGCCCCGGCCAGCCGTGCACGAGATCGTTAGCCCTGGCGAACCGACCTCCTGACCCGGCGGCGGCCCTTGGATGTGCGCCACGGACGCCTCGCCGAAGCTGACGCAATCCTCTCCTCTCCAACGAACAGGGGGCTCGCGACCCTGGCTTGGGGATCAACTTTGGGGACCAGTGTTCGGTGCACGGATCTGCCTCGCAGCGTCGGCTGTGGTGACAGTCAGGGAAGAAGGAGATGTGGCCCGGGGCCGAAATCAGAGGGGGCGGTCTGTGCAAGGCGCTGCGTGAGACGGAACCGGACCTCGCGCTGCGCGACGGGACCCTCGCCGAGCGCCTATGGCTCGGCTACGGCAGCGCCGACTGCTCGGCCAAGCCGTCGCCTCAGAGCGACCGTCTAGGTCGTCACGGACGGGCTGCCCCAAAGCGAAGACGTTGCCCTCGGGGCAACGGATATCTGTGCGGCAGTGTCCGCGGCTGTCCAACGGTTGGTTCCTGGCCATGGTGTCGGCACGTCTCACGGAGCGTCCGGCGGCACAGCTATGACCGCGAGTGGGGACCAGTTGGGGACCACACGGCGTGCGCGATGGTGCACGAGGGAGCCTTCTGCACACATCCTGCGTCCGGGCTAAGTCTGCAATATCCAGAAAATGCCTTCGACCCGCACTCCTGGGGGTCAAGGGGTCGCAGGTTCAAATCCTGTCGTCCCGACTTTTCGGAGTCGTAGATCAGAAGTCGTAGGTCAGGGGCCGCTTCAGAATCACATCTGAAGCGGCCCCTTGATCGTTCCTCCGAACCCGCTACCCCGCTACCCCAGCATCCAGCTCTCCGCCCGCCGCGCCCTGGCGCGGATGTTCTTGCGTGCGCCCGGTGGCAGGCGTCGTAGTACCTCGCGGACGCCGTGGCGGAGGCGGTGGTCGGCGGTGGTCCGGAGGAGGACGCGGCGGGTGGTGCCGATCCGGCCGGGGTCGCCGACGGTGAGCCGGAGCTGGCCGCCGGGGCCGGCCCAGGTGGGGGAGACGAGTCGCGGGGGTGCGCCGACGGCGACGGTGCCGAGGGCGATACGGGTGCGGCCCTGGGCGGGGGCCAGCCGGGGGCGGCGGCCGACGCCCAACAGCTGTGCGCTGGCCCAGACTTGGTAGGCGCCGGGGTCCAAGGGCGCGTCACCGCTGAGGGTCAGCGGGTCGATGACCGTCTCACCGGAGACCACGACCCGGTGGCGGTCTCCGCCGAGCGGTTCCAGGGTCGGCGTCAACTCTCCGTCGGGGTACCACCAGTGGTTGCCGGCGGTGTCGTGCACGATGAGTTCGCCGTACGCGTGGGAGAAGGGGTCCGGGACCTCCCAGCCCTCCGCTCCCTCTATGCCGTCGAGGAGTTCGGGGTCGAGCAGCATCCGGCCGTCGCGCTTCACCACGGTCAGGGGTTCACCGTCGGCCCTGACCATGCCGACCCGGGTCCGGATCACCAGCTTCTCGTTCCGCCAGCGCATGTCGTCCACCTCGACGTGCGCCCTGATCTGCTCGGTGCGGCGGGCGAGTTCGACCAGGGAGTCCAGCCGGCCCTGCACGAGGAGTTCCGCCCGCAGCCGGCTGATCGCCGGGAGTCCTTCGCTCACCCCCGGCGGATAACTCGTCATCGCCATCCGGCGGACGGTGGTGAAGTACTCCTCCAGATCCTTCCCGGTGCGCCGCAGCACCCGCGGCTCGCTCACCGGCCGTAGCAGCTCCACACGGTAGGAGCGGCGCAGCAGCCGGTCCTGGAGGTCGCCCGGCGGGGTGCCCTCCTTGATGGCCTCGACGACCTTGTCCAGGTGGCCGTAGTAGTCGTCGGCGGTGATCCGGCGGCTGCTGTTGTTGCCGCCGTCCTCGCGCCGATTCCATTGGTAGCAGGGGTAGTTGCCGAGTATCGACACCGTCTTGGCCCGTACGTAGGTGCGCGCCATGAACAGCTGGTCCTCCAGCCTGACCCGTCCCTCGGGGAAGCGGATCCCGTGCTCACGCAGGAAGTCCCGGCGGAACATCTTGTGCGGCGTCAGGCTCTCGAAGAGCGGTGCGTCGGCGGCGGTGCACCGCTCGACCGTCCGCTTGAACACGTTGCTGGGCCCCTGCATCGTCCCGTGCACCTTGCCCAGCACGATGTCCGACCCGTTGCGCTCCGCCAGGGCGTACAGCCGCTCCAGCGCCTCGTACGACAACTCGTCGTCCTGGTCGACGAATTGGACGTACTTCCCCTCGGCCCGGTCGATCCCCACGTTGCGCGGCTTGCCCGGCCAGCCGGAGTTCTCCTGCCGGTAGACCCGGACGTGCGGATGTGCCTCGGCCAGCCGTCCGAGACGTTCGGCGGAGTCGTCCGTCGACCCGTCGTCGACGTACACGACCTCGTACGCGTCGGTCCCCAGGCTCTGGTTGACGAGCGAAGGCGCGCAACGGTCAATGTAGGAACCGGCGTTGTACACGGGTACGACAACGCTTACCTTGATCAAAATATCCCCCCCGGGACAAGTGTTGTTGCCCTACGAGACACTTGTTGTTGGGGATTAGTTGTACGGCCCTTGGGGTGCGCCTTACGGAATGTGCGAAGGGCCGGACGGCCGGGGCCGCCGTGCTACGCGGATTCCCTGATCACCAGTTCCGTCGGCAGGATGAGCGGCGTCGGCTCCTCGCCCGCCAGCACGCGCACCAGCATCCGGGTCATCTCGCTGCCGAGCGCGACGATGGGCTGGCGGATCGTCGTCAGCGTGGGCTGGGTGTGCCGGGCGGTGAGGATGTCGTTGAAGCCGACGACCGCGACGTCCTCGGGGACGGCCCGGCCGCGCTCGCGCAGGACGTGCAGGGCGCCCGCCGCCATGGCGTCCGAGGCGACGAACACCGCGTCCAGGTCCGGGTGTTCGTCGAGGAGACGGGCGGTCGCCGTGGCACCGCCCAGCTCGCTGAAGTCGCCGTGCGCCACCCGGTGGTCCTCCAGGCCGGCCAGGGCGACCGCCTCGCGGAAGCCCAGGTAGCGGGAGACACCCGCGTGCATGTCGAGCGGGCCGGTGACGGTGCCGATGGCGCGGCGGCCCGTAGAGATCAGGTACTCCACCGCCTCGCGGGCCCCGCCCCGGTTGTCGGCGTCCACGTACCAGCGCGGAGCCTTTTCGAGGGAGCGGCCTCCGTGTACGACGGGGACGTTCCCCGCCTCGGCGACCTTCGCCAGCGGATCGTTCTCGCGCAGGGCCAGCAACATGACGCCGTCCGCGCCCCGGGACTGGAGGACGCGGGTGAGCCGGGCGCGGCCCCGCTCGCTCGCGGCCAGGATCAGCAGGAGTTCGAGGTCGGTCTCCTCCATCACTGCGTTCACCCCGGTGATGACCTCCGCGAAGAAGAGGTTGGCAAACAGCGCCGGATCGTCGCTGGAGATCGCCAGCACCACCGCGCCGCGCCGCTGCGAGGCGAGCGAACGGGCCGCCACGTTCGGCACATAGCCCAGCTCCGCCACGGCGCTCTCCACCGCCTGCCGCGCCTTCTGGCTGACGTGCCGGCGGTTGTTGATCACACGCGAGACGGTTCCGACGGACACCCCGGCGCGCAGCGCCACCTCGTCGAGCGTCGGCGGCCGTGTGGTCATGTGGGGCGACTCCAGTCCGTACGGAGGGGCGGGCAGTAGCGGGGG